>DASTMB010000029.1 GCA_035714365.1 Mycobacteriales bacterium
CGTTTCTACAACAGCGAACGGGCCCGCCGAGCGGCCCTGCCAGGATGGCTGCACGAGTACAACCACCACCGGCGCCACTCAGCGATCGGCAACGTCCCGCCGATCACTCGCTTAACCAACGTTCCTGGGCGCTACAGCTAGTCCCGCTTCGCTCCTTTAGTCGCCGGTACGGGTGGGGGCCCCGCCCACTCCCCTTCTCCTGTGCGTGACCTTCGGCGGGTTGTCGCGTTCAAGAGCAGTAGGGGTGGACCCGACACTTCAATGGTGTCCGATTCTGGACGTTCGGTGACGGCTGCCCCACTATGAGTCATTCCCACGCCCCTCCGGAGGCTCGCATGCGCACGCAGACCGCCCTCGGCGTGCTGCTGCTGCTGCTCGCGATCCTCGTGTCGGCGGGGTTCCAGGTCGCCCGGGTGCTGCGGTGAGCCGACCGCGCCACCGCCTGGGCGGGTTCGACGAGCTGCGCGCCCAGCTCCTCGCGTACCACACCGACCCGCACGCGGCGTCGTTCGGCGAAGGCCTGGGGGTCCCCGCCGCCCGCGGCGGCCTCGGCAACGTCGTCCCCCTCCGCCCCGACCTCACCCCGCCGCCGCAGCTCCCGCCGACGCTGCCCGTCGCGGTCCCCGAGGAGCCCGACGCCGACCGCGCCGAGGTCGTAGAGCTGGTCCGGCGGGCGCAGGCCGGCGACGCGGAGGCGTTCGGGCGGCTCTACGACCGCTACCTCGACGTCGTCTACCGCTACGTGTACTACCGCGTCGGCGGCAAGGCGCTCGCGGAGGACCTGGTCAGCGAGACGTTCCTGCGGGCGCTGCGGCGCATCGGCACGTTCGAGTGGCAGGGCCGCGACTTCGCCGCCTGGCTCATCACCATCGCCCGCAACATCGTCGCCGACCACTACAAGAGCGGCCGGTTCCGGCTCGAGGTGTCCACCGCGGACATGATCGACGCCGACCGCGCCACCGACGGCCCCGAGAACGACGTCCTCGACGGCATCACCAACGCCTCCCTCCTCGACGCGGTCAAGAAGCTGAACAGCGAGCAGCAGGAGTGCGTGGTCCTGCGGTTCCTGCACGGGCTCTCCGTGATCGAGACCGCCCAGGCGATGGGCAAGTCGGAGGGCGCCATCAAGGCCCTCCAGTACCGCGCCGTGCGCACCCTCGGGCGCATGCTCCCCAAGGAGCTGATCCTGTGACGCTGCGTGCAACTCGGCAGGATTCCGCCCGGTTCGGCCGTAACTGTCCGCGAGCCCGGTCGTTGGGGATGCGGAAGGAGGCACTCCGGTGATGCGCCGTCAGGCGAGTCTCGCGCAGGAGTTCGCCGCCGCCCTCGAGGGCCGCGGCGTCGCCTCCGCGCGCCGTGACCCGGCCCTCGCGCCGCTGCTCGCGCTCGCGCAGGGCCTCCAGACCGTGCCGCTCGCCGCCGCCCCGGACTTCCGCGACTCGCTGCGCCAGCGCCTGCTCGCCGTCGCCACCGTCGCGCCCGCGCCCGTCGAGGTGCCGTCGCCGCTGGAGCGCGCCAGGACCTGGGTCGAGGGGTGGCGCGTCCAGAAGGCGATCTCGGTCATGGCCGCCTCGATGGCCGCCGTCGTCGGCCTCACCGGCGTCAGCGTCGCCGCCAGCCGTTCCCTCCCCGGAGACGCCCTCTACGGCGTCAAGCGCACCGCCGAGGGCGTCCAGGTCAGCCTGGCTCGCAACGACGTCAACCGCGGCAAGCGCCACCTCCAGCACGCCGAGACCCGCCTGCACGAGGTCGGCGACCTCGTCGGCTCCGACGTCGCGCTCGCGCCGCCCCCGGCGCCCGGCGACGCCGGCCCGATCACGGTGGCGTTCGGCGGCAGCAAGTCCGAGCGCGTCTCCTCCGCGCTGCGCGCCATGGACGCCGACACGCGCACCGGCACCAAGCTGCTGTTCGACGCGTACGTCGCCGACCGCGACGAGGACGTGCTGCGCGTGGTGCGCGACTTCTCGCTGCGCCAGCGCGACCGCCTCAACTCGCTCATCGACGAGCTGCCCGCGGACGCCCACGACGAGGCGCAGGCCGCGCTCGCACTCGTCGGCGACCTCAACGTCCGCGCCACCCAGCTGCTGTCCGTCGGCGCCTGCGGCGACCAGTGCGCCCCGGTGAAGCCGCCGGCGCCGCGGCCCGGCGACACCGCGCCGACCGCGCTGCCGACCGCGACCCCGAACTACGACGACCTCGGCCCGGTCCCGTGCACCTGCCCGGCCGACCCGACGGAGACCGCGGCGCCGGAGCCCACGCCGGACCCGCAGCCGCAGCCGACGCCCGCGCCGACCACGGCGCCGGAGCCCACGCCGCGACCGACGCCGACCAGCCCGCCGCCGACGTCGTCGCAGCCGAGCCACTACCCGTTGCCGTCGCAGATCCCGTCGCCCGTCGCGTCGCCGCTCCAGACGATCGCGGACGAGGTCAACGAGACGTTGCCGACGCCGTTGCCGACGCTGCCGCCGCTGCCCGTCCCGGGCGCCCCGCTCGTGCCCGGCGGCACGACCGTCCTGCCGTAGCGGCTCAACCTTCCGGCTCGACCGCCCGATACGGGACCAAGGTCCCTGACATCGTTACGCTCTGTGCGCGGCGGTGTCCGGTTCTGCCCGGTTCGTCCGGAGTTGCCCGCCGAAAAAGTTCAAGCAAGCCCGTAACCCCGTCGAGCAACTAGTCGTTGTGGGCTACGACGTACCACCCACTGCACCACCACCACAGACTCGTCAGGCGCTGGCTGGGGATAGCCGGCAACACTCGGAGGTCGGGAATGGCCAAGTTCAACAGCCGGGGGGCGCGGCTCACCGCTCTCGCCCTTGCGACCGGCACGCTCGTCGTCGCGGGCACCGGTACCGCCGGCGCCAACCCGGTCGCCGTGCCGGCCGTCTTCGGCGGCACCGCGCGGGGCACCGCGATCCACCTGGAGATCAACCTCCCGCAGGCGATCCCGGCGAACGTGCCGGTCGTCGGCGGCATCACGTCGCTCGTGCAGGACATCTCCTTCACCGAGGGCGACACCTCCAAGGCGCCGGCCAAGGTGACCTCGGTTGCCAAGGCGGTCCTCGGCAACGGCAACGTCGTGCTCCTGTCCGACGTGCTCGGCAAGAAGGTCACGTCGAGCCTCGACGGTGCCCAGACCGCGAACGACGCGATCCTCGCCCAGGACCTCGGCCTCATCAAGGTCGGCGTCGGCCAGATCACGTCGAACGTTCTCCCGGACACCGCGACCACCGGCCTCACCAGCTCCTCGGCGTCCTCGCTGGCCGAGCTGCACGTCGGCCTCGCGGGCCTCGACCTCCCGGTCAAGGACCAGATCACCGAGGTCGTCAACACGCTGAACAGCACGGTCGACACCGCCAACGGCACCGTCAACCAGGCGCTCCAGTCGGCGTTCGACGTCCTCGACGGCGTCGCCCAGGGCGCCGACGCGCCGGTCGTCGAGCAGGTCAAGGCCGTCAAGGCGCAGCTCGACTCGCTCGTGAAGTCGCTCCAGCAGGTCCTCGCCGGCGTCACCGCCGACACCGACCTGGTGAACCTGTCGCTGCTGAAGTCGTCGGAGAACATCAGCCGCGCCGGTGCCATGGTCACCTCGAAGGCGGTCTCCGAGGTCGGTGGCCTCGACATCCTCGGCGGCCTCGTCACGGTCGACGCGGTCAAGACCGAGTCGGTCTCCTCGGCGAACGGCGTCAAGGGCGCGGCCGCGGCCGACACCCGCACGACGATCGCCCACGTCAAGGTCGCCGACAAGCTCGAGCTGGCGCTGACCAAGGACGGCCTCAGCGGCTCGCTCCTCGGCCAGGACCTGCCGGCCGCGGCGCAGGACGCGGTCAGCACCGTGATCGACACCGTCAACGGTGTCCTCTCGGTGGCGGGCGTTCAGATCATCGAGGGCAAGAAGACCTCCTCGGTCGACCCGAACGGCCAGTTCGCGTCCTCCTCCTCCGAGGGCGTCGGCATCGTGGTCAACCCGCTCCACGCGGCGAAGCCGCTGGTGCTGGTCCAGCTCGTCCCGGCCGGCACGGCCGTGAACGCGGCGCAGGCCGGCAAGAAGCACACGGTCGTCACGCCGCCGAAGGTCACCACCCCGGACGAGAAGCGCACCATGCCGCGCACCGGCGCCGAGCTCCCGCTCTTCGCCCTCTTCGGCACGGGTCTCGCGGGCGCCGCGGTCATCCGCCGCCGCCGCACCGTCGAGGCGTAACACCCAGCAGCACCCCGAAGGCCCCCGGCACCCGCCGGGGGCCTTCGGCATGTACCGGGGGCGTGCGGGGACAGAGTGCGCCGCGGACGGCGCCGTGCGAGAGGGCGGGCTGCCGTACCCGCGACTAAGGGAGCCGTAGGCGGAACTAGCGGGTACGGCAGCCCGCCCTCCAGCGCGGCGACGGGAGCGGCGCTCGGTGATCTACGCTCGCCGCATGTTCGGGCGGAGGCGCAGGGCGGAGGACGAGGCCGTCAGCGCGGTGCTGACGGGGGCGGCGTCCGCGGCGGCGGCGGAGGTGGAGGCGGCGCTGGCGGTGCCCCCGGACCCCACTGCCGCCGCCTTCTTCGACTGTGACAACACCCTCATGGTGGGCGCCAGCATCTACCACTTCGCGAAGGGCCTCGTCGCGAGAAAGCTCTTCACGACGCGGGACCTGCTGCGCTTCGCGGTGCAGCAGCTCGTGTTCCGGGTCGGGGGGACGGAGCGGCACGGCGCGATGGTGCAGGCGCGCGAGGCGGCGTTGGGGTTCGTGGCGGGGCGCGAGGTGCGGGAGATCGTGGCGTTCGGCGAGGAGATCTACGACGAGCTGATGGCCGAACGCATCTACGGCGGCACGCGCGCGCTGGCGCAGCAGCACCTGGATGCGGGGCAGCGGGTGTGGCTGGTGACGGCGACGCCGGTGGAGCTGGCGAACATCATCGCCCGGCGGCTGGGCCTCACGGGGGCGCTGGGGACGGTGTCGGAGGTGGAGGACGGGCGGTACACGGGGCGGCTGGTGGGTGAGCCGTTGCACGGCCCGGCGAAGGCGGAGGCGGTGCGCGCGCTGGCGGAGCGGGAGGGGCTGGACCTGGCGCGCTGCGCGGCGTACAGCGACTCGGCGAACGACATCCCGATGCTGTCGCTGGTGGGCCGCCCGGTGGCGGTGAACCCGGACGGCGAGCTGCGCGACCACGCGCGGGCGCACGGCTGGGAGGTGCGTGACTTCCGGACGGGGCGGAAGGCGGCGATGGTCGGCATCCCGGCCGCGGCGGGGCTGGGCGCGGTGGCGGGCGGGGTGATGGCGGGGCTGGCGTTCCGGCGGCGGCGGCGCGCGGCGGTGGGCGCCGTTACGCTGGTTCCGTGACGGAGACGACGCTCGCGGCGAACGATGTCTGCTGGTGCGGCAGCGGCCGCCGGTACAAGCGCTGCCACCGGCTCGCGGACCTGGACCCGGCGGCGGCCGCGGCGCGGGCCGCGGACACCCGGTCGCGGGTGCGGCCGGGGACGTTGTCGCCGACGCGTCCGGTGCCGCCGGAGATCCCCCGGCCCGACTACGCGCTGACCGGCCGCCCGGGCCGCGCCCGCGCGACGGGCGCGCCGAAGACGCCGGAGGAGATCGAGCGGATGCGCCGCGCCGGCCGCGCGGCCGCGCAGGTGCTCCAGGCGGTCGGCGCCGCCGTGCGCCCCGGCATCACCACCGACGAGCTGGACGCGATCGCGCACGAGGAGTGCCTGCGCCGCGGCGGCTACCCGAGCCCGCTGAACTACAACGGCTTCCCGAAGTCGTTGTGTACCAGCGTCAACGAGGTCATCTGCCACGGCATCCCGGACTCGACCGAGCTGCGCGACGGCGACATCGTCAACCTCGACGTCACGATCTTCCTGGACGGCGTGCACGGCGACACCAACGCGACGTTCCTCGTCGGCGACGTCGACGAGGAGTCGCGGCGGCTGGTACGCGTGACGAAGGAGTGCCTCGACCTCGGCATCGCCGCCGTCCGGCCGGGCGGCATGGTCCGCGACATCGGGCGGGCGATCCAGACGCACGCGGAGGCGAACGGCTTCGGCGTGGTGCGGGCGTTCGTCGGGCACGGGATCGGGACGACGTTCCACGCCGACCCGCAGGTGCCGCACTACTACGACCCGCGCGCGACGACGAAGCTGCTGCCCGGCATGACGTTCACCATCGAGCCGATGATCACGATGGGCTCGTGGGAGCACCGGATGTGGGACGACGGCTGGACCGCCGTCACGGCGGACCTGCGGCGGACGGCGCAGTTCGAGCACACGCTGCTCGTCACGGACGACGGCGCCGACGTCCTCACCCTGCCGTAGCCGGAACGCCCGCCGCGCCGGCCGCGTCCCACCCGCATGACCCTGCTGCGGCGTCTCGTCGTCCTCTGCGTCCTGCTCGTCACCGCCGGCCTCGGCGCCGGCGTCGCCCACGCGTGCAGCTGCGTACCGTCACCGCCGTTGGACCGGGCGGTGGCGGAGTCGCCGGTGGCGTTCGCCGGCACGATCACCGACCGCTCCGGCGACCGGTACGTGGTGCGCGTGGAGAGCATCCTCAAGGGCAGCCCCGGCGCGCGGGTGACGTTGCGGGCGTGGGACGAGCGGTCGAACTCCTGCGGTGTCCGGCTCCCGCTCGGGCCGATCCTGTTCGCCGGCGACCTGAAGGAGCCGGTCCACCTCTGCTCGACGGTCTGGACCGGCGACAGCGTGGCGCGGGTGCTGGCGACGTCGCGGCTGTCGCCGTCACCGTTGCCGCCGTCGACCGACCGGCCCCAGGCGGTCGGGGACACGGCCGACAGCGGCGGCCACTGGGTCGCCGCGGGCGGCGCCGTCGCGGGCGTGCTGCTCGGCGCCGTCGCGATCGGCGCGGCGCGGCGGCGGGCGACCTAGAAGAAGACGCTCTTGCGCTGCATGAGGAGGCGGTACAGCGTCTGCTGGATGACCTCGCGGACCTGGTCGGTGAGGTTGAAGACCAGCATCGGGTCGTCGGCGGCGCCGGGGCCGTAGTGGTCGGTGTGGATCGGCGCGCCGAACTCGATGTGCCACTTCGACGGCAACGGCACCAGCCCGAGCGGCCCGAGCAGCGGGAACGTCGGCGTGACCGGCACGTACGGCAGCCCGAGCAGGCGGGCGAGCGTCTTGAGGTTGCCGATCATCGGGTAGATCTCCTCGGCGCCGACGATCGACACCGGGACGATCGGCACGCCGGTGCGCAGGGCGGCGGAGACGAAGCCGCCGCGGCCGAAGCGCTGGAGCTTGTACCGCTCGCTGAACGGCTTGCCGATCCCCTTGAACCCCTCGGGCCAGACGCCGACGATCTCGCCGGAGGAGAGCAGCCGCTCGGCGTCGTCGTTGCAGGCGAGGGTGTGCCCGGCCTTGCGGGCGAGCGGCGCGACGACGGGCAGCCGGAACACGAGGTCGGCGCCGAGCATGCGCAGGTGCCGGTGAGCCGGGTGCTGGTCGAGCAACGGCAGCGCGACGCCGATCGCGTCGAGCGGGATGGTGCCGGAGTGGTTCGCGACGATGAGCGCGCCGCCGGTGGAGGGGACGTTCTCCAGGCCGCGCGCCTCGACGCGGAACCACTTCTCGTACAGCGGCCGCAGCACGGTCGCGAACACGTGGTCGGACAGGTCCGGGTCGAAGCCGAAGTCGTCCACCGGGTAGTCGCCGGTGATGCGGCGGCGGAGGAACGCGAGCGCGCCGGCGACACGGCGCTCCCACTCGGGCGCCTCGTCGGCGAACTCCGCCGGGTCGAACGCCGCGGCCTCGCGGACCGGCACGTCGCCGTCGCCGCGGATGGGGATGACGCGGGCCTCAGGCACGGACGGCCCTCCTGCCGGGGAGACGTTCGAGGACGGCGGCCTCGACGGCGTTGGCGACGTCGGGGTTGAGGTAGCGGTTCAGGCCGCGGGCGCGGACGAAGTCGTCGAACGCCTCGACGGACGTGTACCGCGGCGTGTAGCCGAAGCGTTCGCGCAGGCGGGTGGTGTCGGCGACCCGGCCGTGCTCGAGGAAGCGGAGCTGCTCCGGCGAGAAGTCGAGCAGGCCGGCGCGGCGGAACCCCTGGCCGACGACGGTGACGAGCGGCTCAAGCACGGGGATCGAGCCGCGGCCGGCGCGGCGGATCGCCTGCGAGAGCAGCAGCACGCCGGAGCCGCCGACGTTGAAGATGCCGGGCTTGTCGTCCAGCGTCGCCTGCCGCAGCACCTCGACGGCGTCGTCCTCGTGGCAGAACTGGATGCGCGGGTCGAAGCCGAACACCGTCGGCACGACCGGCAGCGCGAAGTAACGGGTGAGCGGGGTGTCGATGCGCGGGCCGACGAAGTTCGTGAACCGCAGGATGGTCAGCGCGACGTCGGGGCGGCGGCGGCCGAAGCCGCGGACGTACCCCTCGACCTCGACGGAGTCCTTGGCGTAGCCGGTGCGCGGCAGCCGGCGCGGCTCCATGTCCTCGGTGAACAGCGCCGGGTCCTTCGGCGACGAGCCGTAGACGGCGGTGGTCGACTTGAGGACGAGCTTGCGGACGGTCGGCGACTTCTGGCACGCGGCGAGGAGCTGCATCGTGCCGATGACGTTGATCTCCTTCATCGCGGTGCGGCCGCCGACGGTGAGCGGCGTGGCGACGACGGAGAGGTGGACGACGGTGTCGACCTCGGCGCTCGCGATGACCTTGGCGATGTTGGGGCTGCGGATGTCGGCGCGGACCACCTGGGTGCGGCCGAGGTCGGCGCGCGGCTCGGTGGTGTCGACGCCGACGACGGTCTCGATCTCCGGGTCGGCGGCGAGGTGGGCGGCCAGGCGCGCGCCGAGGAAGCGGGAGACTCCTGTGACGAGGACGCGGCGCGGCTGCACCGGCCGAGTCTACGTCCGCGGCAGGAGGCCGCGTTCCTGCTGGTCGAGCAGCGCCTCGACCAGCGACTCCACCGGCGGCCACGGGAACCCTGGCTCGGAGATCAGCAACGACACCAGCCCGTGGAACCCGGACCAGAGCAGGATCGCGGTCGCCAGCGGGTCGTCGGTGACGATCGCGCCGGCCTCGCGGGCGCGGACGACGGCGCCGACGACGTGCGCGAACGCCCGCGCCCCGGCGCGCTGCGCCGCCTCCCCCTCGGCCCCGACCAGCTCGTCCAGCGTCATCGAGCGGTCGTGCTTGGTCATGAAGATGACCCGGTAGTGCTCGGGGTTCTCCAGCGCGAACCGCACGTACGCGCGGCCGCGCGCGCGCAGCTCCTCCAGCGGGTCGGCCACGGTGGCGGCGGCGCGTTCCAGCGCCAGGTCGAACTCCGCGAACCGCTCCTCGCAGACCGCCTCGATCAGCGCGTCCTTGTCGGGGAAGTGCAGGTAGATCGACGGCGGCGTGACGCCGACGGCGTCGGCGATCATCCGGATCGACACGGCGCTCTCGTCGCCGCGCTCCGCGAGCAGGCGGCCGGCCGCGTCGAGGATCTCGGCGCGCAGCAGGTCGCCCTCGCCGCGCCGGGCCCGTGGACGCCGCGCTGCGGTCACACGTGCTCCAAGGGAGGGGCGGGGTCTTGGGGGGACCCCGCGGCGACGCGAGCGGAGCGAGCGTCGTCGTGGGGTAGTCCGAACCGATCGTAGAGGCGGCGCAGCGGCCGCGGCGCCCACCAGTTGGCCTCGCCGGCGAGCTTCATGAACGCCGGCACCAGCGCCGCCCGGATCAGCGTCGCGTCCATGACGACGGCCATGGTGAGGCCGACGCCGAACAGGATCATGAACGAGATGCCGGACGTGAGCGCGAACGACGCGAACACGATCGCGATGAGCGCGGCGGCGGCGGTGACGATGCGGCCGGTGCGTTCCAGGCCGACGGCGACCGAGGTGGCGTTGTCGGCGCCGGCGTCGTGCTCCTCCTTGATCCGCGACAGCAGGAACACCTCGTAGTCCATGGACAGCCCGAACGCGATGCAGAACATGAGGATCGGCATGCTCGCCGTGAGCGAGCCGGTGGCGGTGAAGTCGAGCAGGCCGGACAGGTGCCCGGTCTGGAAGATCCACACCATCGCGCCGAACGTCGCCGTCAGCGACAGCAGGTTCAGCACGACCGCCTTCGCCGGCACGAGCAGCGAGCCGAACGACAGGAACAGCACGACGAACGTGAACAGCGCGATGAGCGCGGCCGCGAGCGGGATGTTGTCGCCGATGGACGCCTTGCTGTCGACGAGCTGCGCGGACTGCCCGCCGACGAGCACCGGGCCGAGCGGCGAGGGCGTCGTGCGCAGCGCCTTGACCAGCGCCTCGCCCTGCGCGGAGACCGGCTCGATCGACGGGACGACCGAGAGGTAGGTCGCGTCCGGCGCGTAGAAGCGCTGGGAGACCGGCGTTGCCGGGAACACCTCGCGGCCGGCGGCGTACGAGCCGGTGAGCGCGTCCACGCGCGCGACACCGGGCAGCGCGGAAAGTTGCTTAGCGTACGCAACTATCTCGCCGGTGCGGGTCTTCGGGTCGCCGGCGCGGAGCGCGACGACGTTGGCGGCGGCGGCCTCGCGGGAGGCGTAGTCGCGACGGAGGACGTCGGAGACCTGGCGGCTCGGCGCGTCCTTCGGCAGCACCCGGTCGTCGGGCAGGCCGAGCTTCATGCCGGCGAACGGCGCGCCGAGCACGAGCAGCAGCGCCACGACACCGAGCGCGATCGGCCACGGGCGGCGCATGACGAACACCGCGATCCGGTGCCACATCCCCTCGCCGACGTCGGCCGGCCTGTGCCGCCAGAGGACGAGCTTGTCGACGCGCGGGCCGAGCATCGCGAGCAGCGCCGGCAGCACGACGACCGCGCCGACGGTCGCCATGGCGACGACGGCGATGCCGGCGTAGGCGAACGACCGGAGGAACGCGAGCGGGAACACCAGCAGCGCGCCCAGCGACGCCGCGACGGTGAGCGCGGAGAACGTCACCGTGCGCCCGGCCGTGACGACGCTGCGGCGGACCGCGTCGTCGGTGGACAGGCCGTTGCGGAGCTCCTCGCGGTAGCGGTTGACGATGAACAGGCTGTAGTCGATCGCCAGGCCGAGCCCCATCGCGGTCGTGAGCGACAGCGAGTAGATGGAGACCTCGGTGAAGCCCGCGACGATGCGCAGGATCAGGAACGTCCCGACGATCGCGAGGATGCCTACGGCGAGCGGCAGCAGCGCCGCGACCACGGAGCCGAAGACGAGGATGAGCAGGACGAGCGTGACGGGGATCGCGACGCTGTCGGCCTTCTTGGTGTCCTGCTCGATGATCTCGTTGACGTCCTTGTAGACGGCGGACAGGCCGCCCGGACGGACCTCGATGGTCTCGGTGGACAGCTCGTAGCGGGGCAGCAGCTCCTTGGCCGACTTGTTCACCCGGTCCTGGTCGCCGGTGATGCGGGCGAGGACGAGCGCGGAGTCGCCGGTGCGGGAGCGCAGCGGCGGCGGGCTGCCGAGCGACCAGTACGACGCGGCGAACGACACCTCGGTCTCGGCGTTGAGCCGGCTGGTCAGCTCGCGGCCCGCCTTGGCGACGTCCGGGGAGTCGACGGTGCCGTGCTTGGCGCGGACCAGCAGCAGCATGTTGCTCTCGCCGCCGAAGCGTTCCAGCGCGTGCTCGGCCTTGGTCGACTCGGCGCCGTGGTCGTCGAACCCGCCCGACGACAGCCGCTTGGCGACGCCGCCGCCGAGCGCGCCGGAGACGACCAGCGCGGCGAGGGTGACGAGGAGGATCGCCAGCTTGCGGCGGACGACCAGGTTGCTGATCCGGACGAGCATGGCGCGGCTCCCGTCGACGCGTGGTTAACGGCGTCAACTTAGCGGCGTTAGGTCACTACCCGTCAATGGTCCGGCGGTGTGATCCCGGTCACCCCTCGCGCAGCCGCACGTAGACGGCGGCGGCGACCATGGTGAGCGTCACCAGCGCGAGGACGACCGTCGCGATCGCGGCGGCCCGGCCCCGCTCGTGCTCGTGGCGGGCGCCGTGGCGCAGGCAGCCGACGGCGACGGCCAGCGCGACGGCGTCGGTGACCGCGTCGCGTGCCAGCGTGCCGGGGGTCCGGTGCGAGACGAGTGTGAGCACGAACGCCGCCACGCCGACCGCGAGCCCGGCCCACGCGACGACGCCGACGACCCGCCTGCCGCTCGCCTCCGTGTCCGGAGGGAGGAACGGGTCCATCAGGACATCGTCGACGGCTGCGGCGGGGGCTCGAGGATGCCGATGCGTTCGGCGGGCTGCGGCGCCTGGCGCGGCACCCGGCTGATGACGACCGGGTCGCCGCGGCCGGCGCGCAGGGTCTTCGCGGCGTGGCCGAGGTTCACGGCGACGGTGATGCGGCGGTACGAGTCCTCGCAGACGGCGGTGCGCCCCGGCGCCACCTCGCCGAACGTCACCGTGAACGGCACCTGCAACGTCCGGCCGTGCAGCCGCAGCTCGACCGTGTCGCCGAGGTTCATGCCGGCGGCCTCCAGGTCGGAGCGGTGCACGTTGAGCGAGAGGTTGCCGAAGTGGTCGACCGACCAGACCTCGCCGTGCACGTGGTCGTCGTCCACCGTCGGCTTGCGCAGCGCGATCTGCTCCAGCGACTCGACGTCGACCTCCCGGCCCACGTCGGTCAACGGAGCGCCGTTGGCGAGGTGGGCGGCGACCGGCGCGAAGATGTCGCGGCCGTGGAAGGTCTTCGACGGGTTGCGCAGCCACAGCGCGTCGTTGTCGATGCAGTGGGCCTTCACCGGGCCGCCGAGGGCCCGCCAGGCGAGCGAGGCGACACCGTTGTCCGGGCCGACGGTGATCGACCCCTGCGCGGTGAGGACGGCGACGCCGCGCCGCGCGGTGCCGACGCCGGGGTCGACGACGACGAGGTGCACCGCCTCCGGCAGGTACTCGACGGCGCTGGCGAGCGTCGTCGCGCCCTGCTCGACGTCCTGCGGCGCGATCTCGTGGCACACGTCGAGGACGCGTGCCGACGGCGCGATCCGGGCGATCACGCCGTGGCACACGCCGACGAAGGCGTCGTCGAGCCCGTAGTCGGACAGGAAGGTGATCCAGCCGAAGGACACGGCGGGCTACTTCTTGTTACGCCGCTGGACGCGCGTCTTCTTCAGCAGCTTGCGGTGCTTCTTCTTCGCCATGCGCTTGCGGCGCTTCTTGATGACCGAGCCCACGAGACACCTTCGGTTCGACGGAGGACAGCGCAGGATACCCGGGATCGCCGGGACCGGCTCAGCCGGCCTCGATGTAGGCCGCCCGCAGGTAGTCGTGCACCGCCTGCTCCGGCACCCGGAACGACCTGCCGATCTGCACCGCGGTCAGCTCGCCGGAGTGCACGAGGCGGTAGACCGTCATCTTCGAGACCCGCATGAGCTTCGCGACCTCGGCGACGGTGAGGAACTTCACTTCCGACAGGCTCGACCCCATGACGGACACCGTTCTGGCGCACCGGCCCGCGCGGCTTCCCCACCGCACGTCCCGACCGGCGACGTTGCTCGTGTGGTTGTAGCGCAGGTTGTGACACCTGCGCCATCCGCCGTTCGGCTGCTTCGGGCTAGCGGGCGGCCGCGCGGATGGCGCCGGTGAGCACCTCGGCGAGGGGCGCGTAGTGGTGCGGGAGGACGTTGTCGTCCAGCGGGACGGTCACCGCGACCCGGCCGTCGGCCTCGCCGAGGAACAGCGCGGGGTCGTTGGAGTCGGCGAACGACACGGTCTCGACGCCCGCCTCCGCCGCCGCGCCGGCCCAGCCGTGGTCGGCGCAGACCAGCCCCGGCCGCATCCCGCCGTCGAGCAGCGCGCGCATCGGGACCGCGGAGTGCGTGTGGTTGAGCTCGCCGCGCCAGGACACGACGCCGACGCCGCCGAGGTAGCGCAGCTCGCGCCGCGTGTCCGCGAGCTCGGACCACGACCCCGCCGACGGTGTCAGCACGGCGCACCCCGCCTCGCGCAACGCCGCCGCGACCTCGAGGTGGATCGCCAGCAGCCCGGCCGGGTGCCCGGTCGCGAGGAACACGTCCGCGCGGTCGCGCGCGGCGCGGGCGAGGCGTTCGGCGGCGGCGTCCAGGCGGTCCAGCGTCAGGTCGGGGTCGATCCGGTCGGGGCCCTCGACGTAGGCGGGATCGGCGACGACGCCGCAGCGCGCGGCCATGACGTCGAGCACCTCCTCGAACGTCACCGGGCGCGGCGCCAGCCCGAACCACGACGCGGCATCGCCGTCGGCGAGGCGGCGCATGGCCCGGAGGTTGTTGTCGCGCGGGGTCGCGACGTCGCCGGCGATGCGGGTGTCGACCAGGTGCTGCCGCAACGTCACGGGGCCAGCCCCAGCAGCGGGAACGCCGCGTCGCGAGACGCGATCACCGCGCGGTCGAGCGGGTCGTGCGGGTCGCCGCCGTCCCACTCCCGCCAGGCGACCTCGCGGCCGTCGGAGAGGCGGGTCGGCGCGTGCTCGCCGCTGCGCCGCAGCGCCTCGTCCCGCCACCCCTCCGGCGTCTCCCCCTCGACGCCGCCGCCGGTGACCTCGGCGAGCGCGTGCGTCCACGAGCGCGGGACGACCTGCACGATCTCGTAGCCGCCGCCGCCGAGGACCACCCAGCGGCCGCCGCAGAGGTCGTGCGCGAGGCCGTGCAGCAGGGCGTACGCCGCCCGCTGGCCGTCCACGGAGAGCGCGAGGTGGGCGAGCGGGTCGAGCGTGTGCGTGTCGCAGCCGAGCTGCGCGACGAGCACCTGCGGCCGGTACGCCGCGAGCACCGGCGGGACCACGGCCGTGAACGCGCGCAGCCACTCGGCGTCGCTGGTGCCCGGCGGGAGGGCGACGTTGACGGAGGTGCCGGTGCCGTCGCCGGTGCCGGTCTCGCCGGGGAACCCGGTGCCGGGGAACAGGTACGAGCCGCTCTCGTGCAGGCTCACGGTCAGCACCCGCGGGTCGTCGTAGAACGCCGCCTGCACGCCGTCGCCGTGGTGGACGTCGACGTCGACGTACGCGACTCGCGTGGCGCCCGCCTGGAGCAGCCAGGCGATCGCGACGGCCGGGTCGTCGTAGACGCAGAAGCCGCTCGCGCGGTCGCGCATCGCGTGGTGCAGGCCGCCGGCGATGTTCACGGCGTGCTGCGCGCGGCCCTCCCACACGGCCGCCGCCGCCTCGACGCTGGCGCCCGTCACCAGCGCCGCCGCTTCGTGCATCCGGGGGAACACCGGGTTGTCGCCGGAGCCGAGGCCGTACCTGTTGTGCAGACGGCCGAGCAGGTCCTCCGGCGCCTGCTTCACGGCGGCGATGTAGTCGCGGTCGTGGACGAGCGCGAGCGTGTCGTCGCCGCTGCTCGCGGGCGCGCGCACGGTGACACCGGGCCGGTCGAGCACGCCGAGGTCGCGCGCGAGCGCGAGCGTCAGCTCGAGCCGCAACGGCCGCAGCGGGTGGCCGCGCCCGAAGTCGTACGACGCGAGCACGTCGTCCCACAGCACCAGCACGGAGTCGCTCATCGCCTCCGACCGTATGTCACGAGGGGGGCCGCGCCGCGGCGAGCTCGTCGCGCAGGTGCGCGTTCTCCGCGCGCAGCGTGGCCAGCTCGCGTTCGACCGGCCACCGGACGAACGCGAAGAGGATCTCCACGACGAACCCGGCGAACGGGATCAGCGAGAGGACCGCCCACCACGCGGAGAACCCCGCCTTACGGGCGATGCGGACGCGGAGGAGCAGCCCGAACGCGAGGAGCACGAAGACGAGCACGGCGGCGACGTCGCCGGTGACGTACGTGAACCGGTAGGGGGAGGACATCGCGACTTCCTATTCGGTGCGCAGGGCCACCACGGGGTCGAGGCGGCCGGCCCGGCGGGCCGGGAGCACGCCGAAGAAGAGTCCCACGGCGACCGAGACGCCGAACGCGAGCGCCACCGACCACCACGCCACCACCGCCGGCAGCGGCGACACCGACCGCACCAGCACCGCGCCGCCGGTGCCGAGCAGGATGCCGACCACGCCGCCGGTCGCGGTGAGCACCACCGCCTCGATGAGGAACTGGAGCAGCACGTCGCGCTGCCGCGCGCCGACGGCCTTGCGCAGGCCGATCTCGCGGGTCCGCTCGCGGACGCTGACCAGCATGATGTTCGAGACGCCGACACCGCCGACGAGCAGGCTGATCGCCGCGATCGCGGCGAGCACGAGCGTGAGCAGGCCGAGGATCTTGCCGACCGCGCCGAGGATCTGCGTCTGCGTGACGGCGCTGAACTTCTCGCCGGGGTGGCGTTCGGACAGCGCGTCGGTGATGCGGCGGCCGAGCGCGTCGATGCCGCGCGTCGACGGCGCCTTCACGGCGAGCGCGTCGACGCGCTGGGTGCCGAGGAGGCGTTGCGCGGCGGTGATCGGGATGTGCACGTCGAGGTCGCGGTCGACGCCGAACGCGCTGCCCACCTCCGCGAAGACACCGACGACGCGGAACCGCACGCCCGCCACCGTCACCTGCCGCCCGAGCGGGTCGCGGTCGCCGAACAGCACCCGCGCCGTCCCCGCCCCCAGCACGGCGACCCGGCGGCGGGTGTCGACGTCGGAGCGGCGGATGTAGGTGCCGCGCGCGAGCGGCCGGTCGAACACGAGGGGGACGGTCTCGTTGGTGCCCTGCACGGTGACGAACGTCTCCCGGCTGCCGGCCCGCGCGGTCTCGCCGGAGGAGACGGTGGCGGCGACGCGGCGGCGGTCGCCGACGACGCGGCCGACGCCGTCGACGTCGGCGAGGGTGAGCCGCGACACGGTCGGCGCCGAGCCGAACTTGAACTCGCCGGGGACGACGAGCAGCAGGTTGGAGCCGAGCCCCTGGACCTCCGACTCGACCTCCTGCTTCGCGCCGGTGCCGATGCCGACGAGCAGCACCACCGCGGCCACGCCGATGACCACGCCGAGCATCGTCAACGCGCTGCGCATCCGGTTGGCGCGCAGCGCGTCGAACGCCACCCGCCACGCCTCGGCGAGCCTCACGCGGCGGCCACCTCGTCCAGCAGCCCGTCGCGCACCCGGACGACCCGGCGCGCGCGGGCGGCGACGTCGCGGTCGTGCGTGACGAGCACGACCGCCACGCCCTGCTCGGCGTTGAGGCGTTCGAGCAGCGCGAGGACGTCGGCGCCGTTGCGGGAGTCGAGGTTGCCGGTCGGCTCGTCGGCGAGGATGACGCGCGGCTCGCCGACGAGCGCTCGCGCGATCGCCACGCGCTGCTGCTCGCCGCCGGAGAGCTGCGCCGGGCGGTGGCCGGTGCGGTGCGTCATGCCGACCGCGGCGAGCGCGGCCTCGGCGCGGCGGCGGCGTTCGCGGGCGGCGACGCCGCGGTAGACGAGCGGCATGGCGACGTTGCCGGCGGCGCTGGTGCGGGGCAGGAGCTGGAACGACTGGAAGACGAAGCCGATGGTCTCGTTGCGGACCTTCGCCATCGCGTCGGCGGACAGCGTCGCGACGTCGACGCCGCCGAGCCGGACGGTGCCGGACGTCGGCCGGTCGAGCCCGCCGAGCAGGTGCATCAGCGTGGACTTGCCGGAGCCGGAGGGGCCGGTGATCGCGACGTAGCCGCCTTCCTCGACCGCGAACGTCACGCCGCGCAGCGCCTCCACCGAGACGCCGTCGAGGTCGTACCGCTTGACCACGTCGACGGCCTCGAGGACGGCGGTCACGGGACCTTCCGGCCCTCCGTCACGGCGTCGGCGCCGCGGGTGACGACGCGCTCGCCGGTCCGCAGCCCGTCGCTCACCTGGACCAGGTCGTCGCCCTGCGCGCCGAGCGTGACGACGCGGGCGTGCGCGCGGCCGGCCTCGACCACCCACACGGCGTCGCGCGCCCCCTGCCGCACGATCGCCGCCGCGGGCACCGCGACGGCCTGCCGCGCCGACCGCACCTTGAGGTCGGCAACGGCGCTCATGCCCGGCCGCGGGCGCGGCGCGGTGGAGCCGTCGGCGAGCGTGCCGGGGCCGAGCGCGAGGCGCACGCGGTAGGTCACGCCGCCCCGGCTCGACTCGGTCGGCGACAGGTCGACCGTCGCGACGCGGGCGGTGTAGCGGGCGTCCGGAACGGCGTCCAGCTCGACGTCGGCGGTGACGCCCGGGCGGACGAGGAACACGTCGGTCTCGTCCACGTCCGCGACGAGCTGGAGCGACGACAGGTCGTAGACGGTGACGACCGTGCTGCCCGACGACACCGGCGCGCCCGGCACCACCGCCCCGCTCGCCGTGCCGCCGGACCCGCCACCGCCGCCGAGCGCGGCCGCGGCCTGGCCCTGCACCGACGCCGGCAGCCCGCCGATCAGCGCGTCCAGGCCGCCCGTCGCGCCGCCGCCGGAGCCGTCGCCGCCGAGCTGCACGGTGCCGTTGATCGGCGCGCGGACGACCAGCGCGTCGACCGTCGACTGCGCGACCGCGACCGCCGCCTGGGTCTGCACGCGCTGCGCGCGCCCGAGCGACGCGAGGGCGGTGCCGATGCTGCCGACACCGCGTTCGATGCTGCGCAACGACGCGAGGGCCTGCGCGCGGGCCGCCAGGTACTGCGCCTCCGCGCGCGCGACCGCGGCCAGCGCGGCGGCGCGTTGCGCCTCAGGGGTGGCGGTGGCGGCCTGGCGCGCGGCCGCGAACGCCGCCGTGGCCGCGGTGTCCACCTGCGCCTGGAAGCCGGTGAGCCGCGGCGCCGGCACGCTCGGCGTCGCGGCCGCGGCCTGGGCGTCGGCGGCGCGGGCCTGGCGGAGGCGTTCCTGCGCGGCGGGCGACGCGATCCGCAGCACCGGCTGGCCCGCGCGCACCCGCGCGCCGTCGCCTGCGAGCACCTCGGCCACCGTGCCGTCGGCGGGGGCGGTGACCGTCGCCTGGGCGCGCGCGGCCACGGTGGCGGGCGCGTTGACGATCTCGACCACGTCCGCGCGGCCGACCGTCTCGACGGCGACCTCGGGGCCGCTCGGCCCGCCGCACGCCGCCAGCAGCACGACGCCGGCGGCGGCGACGCGCAGACGGTTCACACCCGCAGTCTAGGAACGCCCTACGAGAGCGGCATCTTGGTGACGCGCGCGGCCTTGTCGATCAACGGCACCCACTCGGGGTGGCGCAGCCCGCGCGCCGCGACGCGCAGCGCCGCCACCGCGTCGCCGAACTCCGCCTGTGGCGTCAGCAGGAAGTGCGACGTGAGGACCAGCTTGATGGAGTTGTCGGTGCGCGCCGCGGCGGTCTTGCCGATCGCCGTACGGACCCGCCACAGGAACGCCGACCACAGCTCGCCGTCCGCGTGGACCTCGTCCTCGATGTCCTTCGGGTAGACCTTCTTGCTGTCCAGGCGGCGCAGGCAGGGCGGGTTGCCCGACGAGTAGGACGTGGAGTCCCAGTCGGCGACGCAGACGTCGCCGAAGCCCTTGCTGATCGACCGCGCGTAGTACGAGCCGGCCAGGAAGTCGCCGAACCCCTCGCCCATCGCGCCGCCCTCGGCGGTGTCGCCCCAGCCGGGGACCTGGTCGTCCTGCACGGCGTGGCCGTACTCGTGCGCGATGACCTCGGCGTCCTCGGCGTCGTCCACGCCGCCGGTGCCGTAGACGATGACGTCGTTGCCCGGCTGGTAGAACGAGTTGTCGTACGACTCCACGCGCGTCGTCACGACCGTCTGCGGCTCGGCGTTGGCGCCGTTCTCCCGCGCCGGGCTGAACCCGAGCGACTGGAAGTAGCGCTGGATCCGGTCGAGGTGCGCGTACGCCATGGTCGACTCGAACCGCGGGTCGCCGCGGGTGAACGCGAACTTGCCGTCGAGGCTCGGCGCCGCCGGGCCGACCACGTCCACCCACGGGCCGGTGAGCTTGCCGGCGGCGAGGTCGGTGGCGTTGAGGCCCTTGAGCGGCAACGTCTTGAGCTCCTTGGTGAGCTCGGCGCTGTCCAGGTCGGTGTCGACGCCCTGGGTGTCGACGCCGGGCGTGCGGAGCTTGGTGTTGCGCGACGAGACGACCGGGTTGGGGTCGAAGACGGTGGCGCTGCCGTCGACGTAGCGGTTGTCGTCGCGGACGGCGAGGACGCGGCCGTCGGCGGCGCTGACGTCGTAGGTGCGGGCGACCGCGGGGCGCGCGGCGAGGACGGCGACGCGGTAGGTGTCGACCAGCCGGCCGGCGGTCGGCACGAGCACGCGGGTGGCATGGCTCGGCACCAGCGTCGTCGTGACGCCGGCGGCGCGGAGGACGTTGGCGACCGCGGTGGCGGCGCTCACCGGCGTGGCGGCGGGCGCGCCGGCGACGTCGCCCGCGCCGTACGCGGAGACCGCCCAGACCCGGCCGTCGACGATTGTCACGACCGCGCCGGTGCCGGCGACGGGGACGCCGCCGCGGACCTCGGTGCCGCGCACGTGGGTGCCCATCGGCGACGTGCGCACCGTGTCGAAGCGGAACCGCGCCGCGTCGACGTGCAGCCGCCCCGCGAACGTCCGCAGCGCGGTCGCGGCGACCGCGCGCGGGTCGCCGCGGCCGGGGCCGAGGTCGCCGTACGCGGTGTGCGCGGTGAGCAGGTCGATGCGCGTCGCGGGCGCGGACCCGGCGAGGGCCGGGAGCGCGGCGGCGACGACGGCGGAGGCGGCCAGGCCGGCGAGGAGGCGTCGGTTCACCCGGACTTCGTTCGGTGCCGCCGGGCGTACTCCTTCACGCGTCCTCGCGGCTGCCCCGTTGGAACATCGCCAGCAGCAGCGCCAGCGACGGCCCGACGAGCAGTGCCGCGATCACCATGGTCACGACCAGGGGCCGCAACGCCGACCCGCTCGCGGCGGCCTGCTCGACGGTGAAGTCCGGCTCCAGCAGGTACGGGTACTGCCCCACGCCCCACCCCCACAGCACCGCCGTCACCGCGAGCGCGGCCGTGACGCGGGCGACGCCGTACCGGCGGCGGGCGATCAACCACAGCGACGCGCCGCCCGCGACGGCCGAGACGGCCATGAGCGGCAGCGCCCGGTGCGTCAGGCCGCGGTAGAGGCGCGGCGCGTCCGCCCGCAGCACCGCCACCCCCGCCAGCGCAACGGCGCCCACGACGACCGCCGTCACGAGCGCGCGGCGGCGGAACCCCTCGGCCAGCGCCTCCTCGCCGTCGCGGCGGCTGTCGGCGCAGAGGTAGACGGCGGCGAGGTACGCGCAGGCGCCGACCGCGAGCACGCCCCCGAGCACCGACGTCGGGTTCAGCCACGACGTCACCGGGTGCCCCGCGGCGTTGCCGACCGGGACGCGCCCCGACGCGACCGCGCCCGCGACGGTGCCGAGGAAGAACGGCGTCAGCACGCTCGACGTCGCGAACGTCGCGCCGAACACCCGCTTGACGTTCAGGTCCGACACCGACTTGCGGAACGCGAACGCCGAGCCGCGCAGGATCACGCCGAGCGCCGCCAGCGTCAGCGGCACGTACAGCGTCGACATCACCGCCGCGAACGCCTTGGGGAAGCCGGTCCACAGCGTCACCAGCACGAAGATCAGCCAGACGTGGTTGGCCTCCCAGACGGGGCCGATGGAGTGCTCGATCAGGCGGCGTTGCGGCTCGCCCTTGCGGGCACCGCCGGCCAGCAGGTCCCACCAGCCGCCGCCGAAGTCGGCGCCGCCGAACAGCGCGTAGGCCGTCAGCCCCACCCACATCGCGGCGAGCACGACGTCGGCGAGGCTCATGCGGGCTCGCTCACGTCATGGGCTCCGGCGCGGCGGGGTCGGTGCCCGCCTCGCGCGGCAGCCGGGCCAGGCGGCGCAGCACGTACACGGTGGCAACCGTCATCGCGGTGTAGACGACGAGGAGGGCGTAGTAGCCGAGGCGGATGTTCGGGGCGTCGGTGACGGCGTCGGCGGTGCGGACCAGGCCGTAGACGATCCACGGCTGCCGCCCGACCTCGGTGACGACCCAGCCGCTCTCCAGCGCGACGACCGCGCCCGGCCCGGCCGCCGCGGCGGCGAGCATGAACAGCCGCGACCGCGGCAGGTCGCGCCGCCGCCACCAGGCCAGCGCGAGCCACGCGGCGAGGCCGACCAGGCCGGTGCCCACCGCGACCATGAGCTGGAACGCGATCCGCACCGGCAGCGCCGGCGGCCGGTCCTCCGGCGGCACGCTGTCCAGCCCGATCACCTCGGCGTCCGGGTCGTGCTTCGCGAGCAGGCTCAGCCCCTTCGGGATCTCGACGACCCCGCCGACGTGCAACGGCGCGCCGCGCTGCGTGCGTTCCAGCCCCTCGATCGCGGCGAGCTTCACCGGCTGCCGCTCGGCGAGGAACCGCGCCGCCCAGTCGCCCACCACCACCTGCGGCAGCG
Source organism: Mycobacteriales bacterium (assembly GCA_035714365.1). Classification (GTDB taxonomy): domain Bacteria; phylum Actinomycetota; class Actinomycetes; order BP-191; family BP-191; genus BP-191. Next base: position 22,186 of record DASTMB010000029.1, read on the forward strand.
CGAACACCGCCGCGAACGTGAACGGCAGCAGGAAGCCGAGCCGCGTGTACCGGTCCCGCCGCCCGCGCAGCCACGCCCACGCGTAGACGCTCGCCACCCCGAACCCGGCCACGAGGTACGCCGCCAGGATCATGTGCGTGGTCTCGACCGGCGTGGCCGGGTTGAACATCGCCTTGACCGGGTCCGGGTCGCGCACGACGCCGGCCTCGAGGCGGAACCCGCGCGGCTGGTTCATCCACGCGTTCGCCGTCACGACGAACCACGCGCTCGCCACGCCGCTCACCGCCACAGGGACGCCCGCGAGCAGGTGCAGCCGCGGCGACAGCCGGTCCCAGCCGTACAGGTAGATGCCGAGGAAGATCGCTTCCAGGAAGAACGCGATCCCCTCGATCGCGAACGGCAGCCCGATGACCTCGCCGAACCGCCCCATCAGCCCGGGCCACAGGATGCCGAGCTCGAAGCTGAGGATCGTGCCGCTCACCGCGCCCACCGCGAACAGCACGGCGAGGGACTTCGCCCACCGGCGGGCGAGCAGGTCGTACGTCGCGTCCCCGGTCCGCTGCCCGCGCCACTCGGCGAGCAGCACCAGCACCGGGAACCCGACGCCGAGGCAGGCGATGACGATGTGCCACCCCAGCGACAGGGCCATCTGCATCCGCGCGCTCGTCAGGTCCGGCGCTGCGTACGGCACGTCCCCAGCGTAGGCGCAGACCCGAGGGCCGTGGGGGTGGGGCCGGGACCGGTACCCGCGACTGAGGGAGCCGTAGGCGGAACTAGCGGGTACCGGTCCCGGCCCCGCGCCCGCGGCCCGTCACGCGTGCGGCTCCATGGGGGGACAGGACGACCCGACCGCGCCGGCCAGGCGCTCGAAGTGCCAGGGCTCGTTGGCGTAGCGGCGGCAGAGGCCGAACCGCACGCCGTGCGACTCCAGCCACGCGGCGCCCTCGGGCGGGCCGACGTCGACGGCCTCGCCGCGGACGTGCGCGGACTCGTTGGGCGGCAGCACCCAACGGCGCGCGACCGACGCGGAGCCGTACTTGGCGACCGCGGCCTCGAAGAGGCGTTGCTGGTGGTCGCGGCTGCGCCAGCCGGACGTGACGCGCAGCTCGACGCCGTCGGCGCGGGCGGCGGCGATCGCCAGGTCGACCGAACGCCGCAGCGCCGGCGTGAGGTTCGTGACGTCGCCGGTGCCGGTCGGCGCCTGCGGCGGTGGCGGTGGCGGCGGCGGGCCGGCCTGGGGCGCGGCCGACGGGCGCAGCGCGAGCGCCACGGTGACGGCGACCGTCGCCGTGGTCGCGGCGAGCAGGCGCCGCCTCACGTCAGGCGCCGTTCGAGCGGCAGGCGGGCGCGGGTGAACGCGCCCACCACCAGGGCCGCGCCGACCGGCACCGCGACCGCCGTCTCGGCGATCGACGCCCACGGCATCGCGAGCGGCAGCTCGGCGCGGGCGGCGACGACCGCGATCGCGGGGACCAGCCCGGCGAGGATGCCGAGCAGGCTGCCGAGCGCGGCGACGGTCGCCGACTGCGCCATGGCGAGGCGGCGGCGGACGCGCGGGGCGGCGCCGACGGCGGCGAGCGTGGCGAGGTCGGGCCGGCTGTCGGCGGCGGCGAGGCCGGTGGCGATGCCGGTGGCGCCGACGGTCACCAGCGCGCTGGCGCCGAGCAGGATCAGCAGCGCGAACGGGTAGCGGCCGCGGAAGCCGCGTTCGACGTAGAGGTCGAGCGACGTCCCGATCGCCGCGCCGCGGGCCGCCGCCTCCTCGGCATCGGTCGGCAGCCGGCGCAGCGCCAGCAGCGTCGTGGTGGGGCGGACCGGCAGCCCCGCGCGGCGCGCGGCCTCCGGCGGCACGAGGACGCCGGGCAGGCCGGTGTAGGCGGGCGCCCGCACCGCGACGGCCGGCAGCCGCAGGGTGCGTTCGCGGCCCGGCGCCGCGCCGCCGGACGACGTCCGGGCGACGAGCACGACCTCGCCGCGGTCGAGCAGCCGCGCGTCGGTGACGACGGCGCGGCCGGCGCGGAACGCCGCCGCCGCGGTGTCGTCCGGCCCTCCCGCGAGGAACGGCACGGCCTCCGGGCCGCCGACGGCGATCGAGAGCGCCCGCGGGGCCGCCTCGGCGCAGGCGCGGTCCTCCGACGCGCAGCGCAGCCCCGGCGGCGGCTCCACCGACCAGCCGGTGCAGGGCGCGTCCTCGCGGCACGCCTCGACGGCCTCGCCGAGGTCGGCGCGCGCGCGGACCGGGAGCCGACCGGCGACCGCGTCGACCGTCCCCGGCGGCACCGGGTCGCCGAAGTCGTCGTACTGCCGCAGGACGGCGGTGCCGCGCGGGTACTGCGGCTCGTACCGGGCGCGTTCGCGAGCGGTGGAGCTGGCCAGGTAGACGGAGACGGCGACGCTGCCGGCGACGGCGGCGGTGATCGCGCCGACGGCCGGCCCGGAGCGGGTGCGGTGCCGTGCCGCGTCCCGCGCGGCGAGCCGCAACGACAGCGGCAGCCGGCCGGCGAGCCGCCCCAGCAGCCCGACCAGCCCGGGCGCCAGCGCGACGAACCCGAGCTCGGCCACGACCGACCCGGTGAGCA
>DASTMB010000030.1 GCA_035714365.1 Mycobacteriales bacterium
GCGCGGGGGCCGCCCCGGTCGCGGCGCGCGCCGCCACCGCCGCGGCGGGGCGCAGCCGCGGCTCCGGGATCGTGTAGGCGAACGTCACGGCTTCGGCGGGTCGTGCCTGTCCACGCAGACGCTCTGCGTCTCGCCGCTCTCCAGGCAGCGTTCGTACCTGTCCTGCGCCCGCGACCCGAGGACGCCGGCGACGACGAGCAGCGCCACCGCACCGGCGACCGCGACCGAGCCGAGCACGACGCTCGTGGTGGCCAGCCCCTTCGCGGTCGCCTCGTGCCGCGCGACACGGCGGCGGCCGACGACGCCGAGCACGATCGCCAGGATGCCGAGGACGACGCCGGGCACGACGAGCAGCGCCAGCGGCAGCGCCACGAGGCCGGCGACCAGGCCGGCGACGGCGGCGCCGTTGCGGCGCGGCGGGGAGTAGCCGGGGGCGCTCCAGTCGCCGGGCACCGGCGGCGCCGGCCAGCCCGGCGGCGGGGGAGGCGGCGGCGGGGGGACGTACGGGCCACCGGGCCAGCTCGACCCGGGCGGCGCCGCCTCCGGCGGCTGGTCGGTCACGGCGGCTCCTTCGCGGGGCGGCCGCGCGGTGCGGCCCGGGCGCATCGTCGGGCGCCGGGCCGCACCGGCGCAAGCACCGTGCGGGACGCGCGGGCGTTACGGCGTCGCGAAGTTCTCGCTGAAGTCCTGCGAGCACGCGTCCCGTTCTTCCTGCGTGTTCGCGTGGTCCAGGCACTGGCGCAGGTTCTTGAACTCCGGGTTGTTGACGAGGAACGCCGCGCCCGCCACGACCAGCCCGATCGAGACGAGCATCGCGAGCGCGCCGGTGATGACGCCGCCGAGCGCGGCGCCGCCGTTGGTGGCCTCGCCGCGCTTGGCCTTGCCGCGACCGACGAGGCCGAGGATCAGGGCGACGAAGCCGAGCGCGCCGCCGATCAGGAAGACGGCCGTGAGCAGGCCGAGGATGCCGAGGACCAGCGCGGCGGTGCCGGTGCCGTTGCGCGGCGGCCGGCCGGTCTGCCCGTACGCCGGCGGGGCGCCGCCCCACTGCTGGCCGGGCGGCTGGCCGCCCCACTGCTGGCCGGGCGGCGGGGGCGGGGCGCCGGCGCCACCCCACTGCCCGGGCGGCGGCGCGCCGCCGGGCGGCGCGGCCTCCGGGGTCATGCCGGGCGCGTGCGCCCAGGGGTCCTGGGGCGGCTCGGGGGGAGTCGTCACGGCGTACCTCCTCGGTGTGGGCCTTCGCTATCGTTGCCCCCGTCGCGCCCGGAGACACGCAACCGGGCCTCGTCGTCAGGGAGTGTCGCCGCCCCGTGAGCGCCCGGCTGGCCGTCCTCGTGTCCGGCAGCGGCACCAACCTCCAGGCGCTCGTCGACGCCACCGCCGATCCCGCGTACGGCGCCCGGATCGTCTCGGTGGGCGCCGACCGCGACGGCATCGAGGGCCTCGCCCGTGCCGAGCGCGCCGGCATCCCGACCTGGGTCGTCCGCCTCGGCGACTGCGCGGACCGCGCGGAGTTCAACCGCCGCACCCTCGCCGCGATCGAGGCGGCCGAGCCCGACCTGGTCGTCCTCGCCGGCTACATGAAGATCCTCGACGCGTCCGTCGTCGGCCGCTTCCCCACGATCAACACGCACCCCGCGCTGCTGCCGTCGTTCCCCGGAGCGCACGCCGTCCGCGACGCCCTCGACCACGGCGTCAAGGTAACCGGCGTCACCGTCCACTTCGCCGACCCCGCCGTCGACAGCGGCGCGATCGTCGCGCAGGAGGCCGTGCCGGTCCTGCCCGGCGACGACGAGGAGACGTTGCACGAACGCATCAAGACCGTCGAACGCCGCCTCCTCGCCGACACCGTCGGCCGGCTGGTGCGCGACGGGTACCGCATCGAGGGAAGGAAGGTCGTCCTGCCGTGACGTCACCCCACGACGCCGCTCGCCGCGCTCGCGCCGCCGCGGGGGCCCCCCGATGACCGCCCGTCCGATCCGCCGCGCCCTGGTGAGCGTGTACGACAAGACCGGGCTGGTCGACCTCGCCCGCGGGCTGGTCGAGGCCGGCGTCGAGCTGGTGTCGACCGGCTCCACGGCCGCGCGGATCAGCGACGCCGGGCTGCCGGTGACGGCGGTGTCGGACGTGACCGGCTTCCCCGAGTGCCTCGACGGCCGGGTGAAGACGCTGCACCCGCGCATCCACGCCGGCATCCTCGCCGACCGCCGGCTGCCCGCCCACGAGGAGCAGCTCCGCGACCTCGGGGTGGCGCCGTTCGAGCTGGTCGTGTCGAACCTCTACCCGTTCCGCGACACCGTCGCCTCCGGCGCGTCCCCCGACGAGTGCGTCGAGCAGATCGACATCGGCGGCCCGACGATGGTCCGCGCCGCAGCCAAGAACCACGAGTCGGTCGCGATCGTCGTCTCGCCCGCGCGGTACGCCGACGTGCTCGACGCCGTGCGGTCGGGCGGGTTCACGCTGGAGCAGCGGCGGGCGCTGGCGGCCGAGGCGTTCGCGCACACCGCGTCGTACGACGTCGCGGTCGCGTCGTGGTTCGCGCGCGACGAGGAGTTCCCGGCGTTCGCCGGCTCGGCGCTGACCCTCGCCGACGTCCTGCGCTACGGCGAGAACCCGCACCAGCGCGCCGCCCTCTACCTCGACCCCGCCGTGCCGCCCGGGCTGGCGCAGGCCGAGCAGCTCCACGGCAAGCAGATGTCGTACAACAACTACGTCGACACCGACGCCGCGCGCCGCGCCGCGTACGACTTCGCGGACCCGTGCGTCGCCGTCGTCAAGCACGCCAACCCGTGCGGCATCGCCGTCGGCGCCGACGTCGCCGAGGCGCACCGCAAGGCGCACGCCTGCGACCCGGTGTCGGCGTTCGGCGGCGTCATCGCCGTCAACCGCGCCGTCTCCGTCGAGCTCGCCCACCAGATCGCCGAGATCTTCACCGAGGTCGTCGTCGCGCCCGCCTACGACGAGGGCGCCGTCGAGGTGCTCGCCGCCAAGCCGTCGATCCGCGTGCTCCGCGCGCCCGACCCCGCGCCTGCCGCCACCGAGTGGCGGCAGGTGTCCGGCGGCGTGCTCGTGCAGACGCGCGACCGGTTCGACGCGCCCGGCGACGACCCGGCGACGTGGACCGAGCAGACCGGCGTCGCGGTCGACGCGGAGACGCTGGCGGACCTCGCGTTCGCCTGGCGCGCCTGCCGCGCCGTGAAGTCCAACGCGATCCTGCTCGCGACCGGCGGCGCCACCGTCGGCGTCGGCATGGGGCAGGTCAACCGCGTCGACGCCGCCCGCCTCGCCGTCGCCCGCGCCGGCGACCGCGCCAAGGGCTCCGTCGCCGCGTCCGACGCGTTCTTCCCGTTCCCCGACGGGTTCGAGGTGCTCGCCGAGGCCGGCGTCCGCGCCGTCGTCCAGCCCGGCGGCTCGGTGCGCGACGGGCTCGTGGTCGACGCCGCGAAGGCCGCCGGCATCCCGCTGCTGTTCACGGGGACGCGCCATTTCTTTCACTGACGCCGACCTCATCGAGTGGGAGACGGCGGGGGAGACGTTCGAGGAGGCCGACTTCTCCGGCGCGCGGCTCAACGCGTCCGTGCACACCGGCAGCGCGTTCCTGCGCTGCCGGTTCCGGCGGACCCGGCTGTTCGGCGCGGCGTTCGTCGGCTGCAAGCTCACCGGCTCCGTCTTCGAGGAGGCCGAGCTGCGGCCGTTGCGCGTCGAGGGCGGTGACTGGTCGTACGTCCGGCTGCGCCGCGCCGACCTGCGCGGCGTGTCGTTCCGCGGCGTGCGGCTCGCCGAGGCGGACCTCACCGACGCCGACCTCTCCGGCTGCGACCTGCGCGACGCGGACCTGTCGTACGCGACGTTGCGCGGCGCCAACCTGGACGGTGCCGACCTGCGCGGCGCGGCCGTCGCCGGCGTCGACCTGGCGGCGTTGCGGCTGGCCGGCGCGGTCATCGACGTGGCGCAGGCGGTGCAGGTCGCGCGCGGCCTCGGTGCCGTGGTGGAGTGACCGTATGAGCGCCCGACTCCTGCCCGGTGCCCCTGTCGCCGAGGCCGTCTACGCCGACCTCGCGCCGCGCATCGAGGCCCTCGTCGCCGCCGGCCACCGGCCCGGCCTCGGCACCATCCTCGTCGGCGGCGACACCGCCAGCGCCGGCTACATCCGCATGAAGCAGGAGAAGGCCGCCGAGCTCGGGTTCGCGTCGCCGCACGTCCACCTCGGCGACGACGCCACCCAGGCCGACCTGGTCGCCGCGATCCGCGAGTTCAACGACTCGCCCGAGGTCGACGCGATGCTCGTGCAGCACCCGACGCCGCCGCAGATCGACTTCGAGGCGGCGCTGCTCGAGATGGACCCCGACAAGGACGTCGACGGCCTGCACCCGATGAACATGGGCCGCCTCGCGCTCGGCCTCCCCGGCCCCGTCCCGTGCACGCCCGCCGGCATCGAGGCGCTGCTCGCCCACCACGGCGTCCCCGTCGCCGGCCGCGACGTCTGCGTCCTCGGCCGCGGCACCACCCTCGGCCGCCCGCTCGCGCTGCTGCTGACGCAGAAGCGGCCCACCGCCAACGCCGCCGTCACCGTCGTGCACACCGGCGTCCCCGACTGGTCCGTGCACACCCGCCGCGCCGAGGTCGTCATCGCCGCCGCCGGCGTGCCCGGCATCCTCCAGCCGTCGCACATCAGCCCGGGCGCGACCGTCGTCGGCGGCGGCGTTCGCTACGAGGGGCGCAAGCTGCTGCCGGACGTGGACGAGGCGTGCGCGGAGGTCGCGGGTGCCATCACGCCGCGCGTCGGCGGCGTCGGCCCGACCACCGTGGCCATGCTCTTCCGCAACGCCGTCGAGGCCGCCGAGCGCCGCTAGCGCAGCCGTACCGGGAGCGCCGCCTGGCAGCGGAAGCCCGGCAGGTCGAGCCACTCGGGGTCGCCGGCGAGCTCCGCGTCCGGGAACCGCGCCACGAGCTCACGCAGGGTCGTCACGGCCAGGTCGTGCGCGAGCCGGTGGCCGAGGCACGCGTGCGGGCCCGCGCCGAACGTCAGCGACGCGGTGTCACGGCCGCCGCCGGCGTTCGCGGCGCCCACCACGACCGCGACGCGGTCGCCCACCGCCACCTCGTGGCCGCCGATCCGGAGCGGCTCCACCGCGACCCGCGGCACGAGGACCTGCGGCGGGTCGTCCCGCAGTGTCGCGCGGACGAACGCCGCGACCGCCACGGGGTCCGCAGCGATACGTCCCGCGTCGGGCCGGCGGAGCAGCGCACCGAGGCAGAGACCCGCGCCGGTGACGGCCGGGGCGGCGTCGGCGTAGAGGTTGAGCAGGCGCACGCCCACCTCGGGCGACGTGGCCCACGTCCCGAGCAGGCCGTGACCGGTGCCGGGCTCGGCGGCCTCGTCCAGCATCGCGAGCAGCCGGGCCGCCGCCGCCTCCGCGTCGTCGCCGGCGTCGCGCGGCAGCGCCGCGGCCACCGTCCGCACCTCCGGGTCCAGTGCGAGCAGCGGCCGCAACGGCAGCCCCAGCCACGACTGCACGAGGTCGAGCCAGAGCGGGTGCAGGAACGTCCGCACGAGGTCGGTCACGCCGCCCGCCGGCAGCCGGTCCAGCCGG
>DASTMB010000031.1 GCA_035714365.1 Mycobacteriales bacterium
CGTCAGGCCGAGCAACCCGGTGATCCAGCTCAAGCCGGACGAGAAGCGGACGGTGCCGTTCGTCGTCTCGCTGCCGCCGGTGCCTACGCCGCTCGACGTGTTCTTCATGACGGACAGCACCGGCAGCATGGACACCACCATCGGCAGCGTGCAGGAGAGCGTGCAGCAGATCGTCGACAACCTCTCCGCGAGCGGCGTCGACCTGCACTTCGGCGTCGCCGACTTCCGCGACTGGCCGGAGCAGCCCGGCGATAGCGAGACGTACCCGTACAAGCTGCGGCGCAAGGCCGGCCCCATCGGCGAGGAGCTCGAGGGGGCGCTGGAGAGCATCCAGACCGGCGGCGGCACCACCGACGGCGACGACGCCGCGCTCGAGGCGATCTACCAGGCCACGACCGGCGCCGGCCGCCGCGACCCGCTGCCCGGCTCCCCGCGCGGCCAGATGCTGCCCGCCGGACTCGACGCCGGGTTCCGCGACGACGCGTTGAAGGTGATCCTCAGCGTCAGCGACGACGAGATGCGCGCCGGCTTCCCCAACCCGACGCGGCCCGACTACCCGGGCCCGACGATGCAGACGGTGATCGCGGCGCTGAAGGCGGCCGACGTCCACCTCGTGGGCATCCGCGTGGGCGACTCGAAGCCGCTGCGCGCCGACTACGAGCGGCTCGCGGCGGGCAGCGGCACCGTCGCGCCGCCGGCCGGCACCGACTGCGACGGCGACGGCGACGCCGACCTCTCCGCCGGCGCGCCGCTCGTCTGCGACTTCAACCCGGGCACCGACAGCATCGCGTCGGCGTTCATCAGCCTGCTCGGCGGCATCCGCGACTTCCAGAACGTGCGGGTGCGCGTCGGCGACCCGTCCGGCGTCGCGCGCAGCCTCTCCGACACCGACTACGGCTCGCTCGACGTCAAGGCGTCGCACACGTTCAAGGTCCCGGTGGAGTTCACCTGCGGGCGCGCGCAGTACGGCACCGAGTCCCAGGTGACCATCGACGCGGTCGTCCGCGGCGCCACGGTCGTCGGCACCACGGCCACCGTCCGCTGCGGCGCGCCGCCCCCGCCGCCGATCGTGCGCCGGCCGCCGCCGCCGCGCGAGCCCCCGCTCCCGGACCCGCCGGTGCCGCCGCCCGCGCACCTCGTGGCCGCGGTCGCGTTCGCGCCCGCGCCGCCCGCGCAGCCGGTGACGAACATCAACCCCAACGCCAACCCGAACCCCAACCCGAACCCGAACGCCGGCGCGGCGACCGAGCAGGAGCAGCAGGGGCAGCTGGCCCTCGCGGAGAACGATGTACCGCCGGGCGAGGAGGAGCTCGCCTTCTCCGCCCGGCCGGCACCGGTCCCGCCGACGCCCGTCACGGCGTGGCTGGCCGCCGCCGCCGTGACCGCCGCGGCCGCGTACGGGTTCCACCTGTCGCGCCGCACCAGCCCAGCACTCGCGTACCGACCCAGGGAGCACCGATGAACCCCCGAGCCCGGCACCTCGGCCTCGCCGCCGTCACCGCCGTCGTCCTCGCCGGCGCCCCGGCGTACGCCGCCACCGCCAAGCCCGTCTGCAACCAGATCGTCGACGGAGCCGGCGACGCCGTGGCCGCCCCCGGCGCGCCGAACACCGCGTCGCTCGACATCCTCAGCGGCGACATCGCGACCGGCGCCAAGAACCTCGTCGTCGTGCTGCGCTTCGCGGGCATGGCGGCCGACCCGCTCACCACGCCCGGCGCGTCGTACGGCGTCTCGTGGACCGTCGGCGGCAAGCCGCAGTCGGTCAGCCTGACCCGGTACCAGGACGGCAGCACGAAGGCGGAGTACCAGCCGGACGGGACGTTCGGCGCCACCGCGACGCCGATCCCGATCGGCGCGCTGGTCGACACCACGGCGGCCACCATCACCTGGCAGGTGCCGCGCCGCCTGGTGCCGCAGCTCAAGAAGAAGGGCGCGAAGTTCAGCCAGCTCACCGCCAGCGCGCGCCCGGCCGTGAACATCACCGGCCCGACCGGCACGGCCAGCGGCACGTTCCTCAACGGTGACACGGCCGACTCGCCGCGCAGCTACAGCGACGGCGCGCGGACCTGCGTCAAGGGCGTCTGACGGGAAGGTACGGGGACATGAACGCACGGGTCGTAGGAGCCGCGGCGGTCGCGGCGGGTCTGCTCGCGGCGGGCGGTGTCGCGGACGCCGCGGCGCGGCCGAAGCCGGTCTGCAACCAGCTCGTCGACGTGACCGGCGACGGCAACCCGAACGCCGCCGGCTTCGCGCCGGTCGGCCCGAGCCACGACCCGCTCGACATCGTCAGCGGCGACATCGCGTCGGGGCCGCGCAACCTCGTGGTCGCGATCCGGCTGAAGAGCCTGACGCCCGACCTGACGCTGTCCGGCGGCGTCGTCTACCGGGCCACCTGGCAGGTCGGCAAGGCCACGCAGGACGTCGCGCTGTACGTCCTCGACGACGGCTCGCAGCGCGCGGTGTTCCGCCCGGACACCACGGACACGTTCGGCACCGTGCCGGTCGCCGTGGCGACCGTGCCGTCCGCGAGCACGATCCTGTTCACGATCCCGCGGCGCGCGGACAAGGCCCTGACGCCGAAGGCGTCGATCTCGGGGATCGAGATGACGACGGCGATCGCGTTCAACCACGGCACCAACACCACGTCCACCGGGGCGGACCGCGGGACCACGCCGCGCAAGTACGTCGACGGCTACCCGACCTGCCTCAAGGGCGTCTGACCGCCGCGGACCGCGTGCGAGACTCGGCGCATGGAGCGTCCGAGCAGCCTCGACCCCGCCATCGCCGCGCGCCTCAAGCGCGACGCGCACGGCCTGTTCCCCGCCGTCGCGCAGCAGCACGACACCGGCGAGGTGCTGATGGTCGGGTGGATGGACGACGAGGCGCTGCACCGCACGCTGACCACCGGCCGGTGCACCTACTGGTCGCGCAGCCGCAACGAGTACTGGGTCAAGGGCGACACCTCCGGCCACCAGCAGTGGGTGAAGTCGGTCGCGCTGGACTGCGACGGCGACACCGTGCTCGTCCGCGTCGACCAGGTCGGGGCGGCCTGCCACACCGGCGACCGGACCTGCTTCGACGCGGACGTGCTGCCGGCGGTGGCCGGCGAGGCGCCGTGAACGGCGCCGTCTCGCACACGCGCGAGCAGTTCCGCGAGGCGGCACGCGACCAGCGGGTGATCCCGGTGAGCCGGTCGCTGCTCGCCGACGGGGAGACGCCGGTCGGCGTCTACCGCAAGCTCGCCGGCGGCCGCCCGGGGACGTTCCTGCTGGAGTCGGCGGAGACCGGCCGGAGCTGGTCGCGGTACTCGTTCGTCGGCGCGCGCTCGGCCGCGACGCTCACCGCGCGCGACGGGCAGGCGGTGTGGACCGGGACGCCGCCGGCGGGCGTGCCGCTGTCCGGCGACCCGGTCGCCGTGCTCAAGCGGACCGTCGAGCACCTGCACACGCCGCCGCGCCAGTGGCTCGGCCCGCTCACCGGCGGGCTGGTCGGCTTCCTGTCCTACGACGCGGTCCGCCGCCTGGAGCGCGTCCCGGAGCTGGCCGAGGACGACCTCGGCGTGCCGGAGCTGGCGTTCCTGCTGGCGACCGACCTCGCCGTCCTCGACCACGCCGAGGCGCGGGTCACGCTCATCGCCAACGCCGTCAACTGGGACGGCACCGACGAGCGGGTGGACGAGGCGTACGACGACGCGGTGGCGCGGCTGGACGCGATGACCCGCGACCTCGCCCGCCCGGCCGAGCCGACGGTCTCCACGCTCGGGGTGGCGTCGTACTCGATGGACGGCGTGACGACGACCGCGCCGGAGGGCGGGTACCCCGCGGCGGTGGCGCGGGCGAAGGAGGAGATCCGCGCGGGCGAGGTGTTCCAGGTCGTGCTGTCGCAGCGGTTCGAGCGCGCGACGGCGGCCGACCCGCTCGACCTGTACCGGGTGCTGCGGGTGCGCAACCCCAGCCCGTACATGTTCCTGCTCCGCTTCGACGGCTACGACGTCATCGGCTCCTCGCCGGAGGCGCTGGTCACCGTGGACGAGGGGCGCGCCACGGTGCGCCCGATCGCGGGCACCCGCCCGCGCGGCGCCACCCCGGAGGCGGACGCCGCGCTCGCCGGCGAGCTGCTCGCCGACCCGAAGGAGCGCGCCGAGCACGTGATGCTCGTCGACCTCGGCCGCAACGACCTCGGCCGGGTCTGCGAGCCGGGCAGCGTCGAGGTCGTGGACTTCTTCACGATCGAGAAGTACTCGCACGTCATGCACATCGTCTCCACCGTCGTCGGCACCGTGTCGCCCGGTCTGTCGGCGACCGACGTGCTCACCGCGTGCTTCCCGGCCGGCACGCTGTCCGGCGCGCCGAAGCCGCGCGCGCTCGAGCTGATCGAGGAGATCGAGCCGCGCCGCCGCGGCCTCTACGGCGGCGCCGTCGGCTACCTCGACTTCGCCGGGAACATGGACACCTGCATCGCGATCCGCACCGCGCTGCTGCGCGACGGCGTCGCCTACGTCCAGGCCGGCGCCGGGATCGTCGCCGACAGCGACCCCGACGCCGAGGACGTGGAGTGCCGCAACAAGGCCGCCGCGGTGCTCACCGCGATCTGCGGCGCCGAGTCGTTGCGGCCGCTCCCGTGACGCCGCGGCGCGAGCTCGCCGCCGCGGTCGCCGGCTGCGTCCTCGCGGGCGCGTTGCTGCTGTTCGTCCACGACGGCACGGCGGCGGACGCGTGGGCGCGGGTGGCGTTCGGCGGCGTGGTGGCGATCGCCGCGACGCGCGGCCGCGGCCGCTGGGCGGTCGGGGCGGCGCTCGCCGTCGCGGGGTCGTTCGCGCTCGGCGACTTCGCCGCCGCGGGCGCGCTGCTCGCGCTGACCGGCGCGCTCGTCGGCGCGCGCGGCGCGCGGTGGCCGGCGCTCGGCGCGCGGTACGACGCGCCCGCCGGGCCGCCGAGCGACGCCGACCTGTGGCGGGCGATGGACAGGGGCGAGGACCCGACCGCCGGACACGACTAGGATCGCCCGGTGAGCGTTCTGGACGAGATCCTGGCCGGCGTGCGGGAGGACGTCGCCGCCCGGCAGGCCGAGACGCCGATGGACCTCCTCAAGGAACGCGCCGCCCGCCTCGCGCCCCCGCGCGACGCCGTCTCCGTCCTCCGCCGCCCCGGTGTCTCCGTCATCGCCGAGGTCAAGCGCGCGTCGCCGTCGCGCGGCCGGCTCGCCGCGATCGACGACCCGGCCGCGCTCGCGCAGGCGTACGAGTCCGGCGGCGCCGCGGTCGTCAGCGTCCTCACCGAGGAACGCCGCTTCGACGGCAGCCTCGGCGACCTCGACGCCGTCCGCCGCGCGGTCGACGTGCCGGTGCTGCGCAAGGACTTCGTCGTCGGGCCGTACCAGGTGTGGGAGGCGCGCGCGCACGGCGCCGACCTGGTGCTGCTCATCGTCGCGGCGCTGGAGCAGACGGCGCTGGTGAGCCTGGTCGAGCGCGTCGAGTCGCTCGGCATGACGCCGCTGGTCGAGGTGCACGACGCTGACGAGCTGGACCGCGCGCTCGACGCCGGCGCCCGCGTCGTCGGCGTCAACGCCCGCAACCTGCGCACGCTCGAGGTCGACCGCGACGTCTTCCCGGCGCTGGCGCCGTCGATCCCCGCGACCTGCGTCAAGGTCGCCGAGTCCGGTGTCCGCGGCGTCGCCGACCTGCGCGCGTACGCCGACGCCGGAGCCGACGCGGTCCTCGTCGGCGAGGGGCTGGTCACCGGCCGCGACCCGCGCCAGGCCGTCGCCGAGCTGGTCGCCGCCGGCGCCCACCCCACGATCGCGCGGACCGGACCGTGACGGCGCTGCCCGACGCGACCGGCCACTTCGGCCCGTACGGCGGGCGGTTCGTCCCGGAGGCGCTCGTCGCCGCGCTGGACGAGCTCGCGGCGGCGTACGACGAGGCGCGGCACGACCCGGCGTTCACTGGCGAGGTCGACCGGCTGCTCGCCACCTACGCCGGCCGCCCCACGCCGCTCACCGACGCGCGGCGGCTGTCCGCGCACGCGGGCGGCGCGCGCATCCTGCTCAAGCGCGAGGACCTCGCGCACACCGGCAGCCACAAGATCAACAACGTCATCGGCCAGGCGCTGCTCACCCAGCGGATGGGCAAGCCGCGCGTCATCGCCGAGACCGGCGCCGGCCAGCACGGCGTCGCCACCGCCACCGCCTGCGCGCTGCTCGGCCTCGACTGCGTCGTCTACATGGGCGAGCAGGACACCCGGCGCCAGGCCCTCAACGTCGCCCGCATGCGGCTGCTCGGCGCCGAGGTGGTGCCCGTCGCGACCGGCCAGGCGACGTTGAAGGACGCCATCAACGAGGCGATGCGCGACTGGGTGACCAACGTCGCCACGACGCACTACGTCATCGGCTCGGTCGTCGGCCCGCACCCGTTCCCGATGATGGTCCGCGACTTCCAGCGGGTCATCGGCGTGGAGGCGCGGGCGCAGTGCCTCGACCTGCTCGGGCGGCTGCCCGACGCGGTCGTCGCGGCGGTCGGCGGCGGCTCGAACTCCATGGGGATCTTCCACCCGTTCGTCGACGACGAGGCGGTCCGCCTGGTCGGCTGCGAGGCGGGCGGCGACGGCGTCGGCACCGGCAAGCACTCGGCGACGCTCGTCGGCGGGTCGCCCGGCGTGCTGCACGGCGCGCGGTCGTACCTGCTCCAGGACGACGACGGGCAGACGCTGGAGACGCACTCCATCTCGGCCGGGCTCGACTACCCCGGCGTCGGCCCGGAGCACGCGTGGCTGCGCGACAGCGGGCGGGCGACGTACCGCGCGGTGAGCGACGCGGAGGCGATGGAGGCGTTCGCGCTGCTCTGCCGCACCGAGGGGATCATCCCGGCGATCGAGACGGCGCACGCCGTCGCGGGCGGCGTGCAGGTCGCGCGCGAGCTCGGCCCGGACGCCGTCGTCGTCGTCAACCACTCCGGCCGCGGCGACAAGGACGTCGACACCGCCGGGAAGTGGTTCGGGCTCCTGTGAGCGCGCTTGCGGCGGCGTTCGGGTCGGCGCGGGCCGACGGTCGGGCGCTGCTCGTCGGCTACCTGCCCGCGGGCTTCGCGTCGCCGGACGTGTTCCGCGCGATGGTCGACGGCGGCGCGGGCGTGGTCGAGGTCGGGCTGCCGTACTCCGACCCGTTGATGGACGGCCCGACGATCCAGCAGGCCGTGCAACGCGCCCTCGACGCAGGAACGCACACGCGGGACGTGCTCGCGACCGTCGAGGCCGTCGCGGCGACGGGCGTGCCGGTCGTCGTCATGACGTACTGGAACCCGGTCGAGCGGTACGGCGTCGACGCGTTCGCGCGCGACCTGGCCGCCGCCGGGGGAGCGGGCGCCATCACGCCCGACCTCATCCCGGAGGAGGCGGGCGCGTGGCTCGCCGCCGCCCACGCGCACGCGCTGGACCCGGTGTTCCTCGTCGCCCCCTCGTCCACCGACGAACGCCTCGGCGTCGTCGCGCGCACCGGCTCCGGCTTCGTCTACGCCGCCTCCACGATGGGTGTCACCGGCACCCGCGACGCCGTCGCCGATACCGCGCCCGCGCTCGTCGCGCGGATGCGCGCGGTGACCGACCTGCCGGTCGCGGTCGGCCTCGGCGTCTCGACCGGCGCGCAGGCCGCCGAGGTGGCGGGGTACGCCGACGGCGTCATCGTCGGCTCGGCCTTCGTCCGCGCTGCCCTCGACGCGGACTCCGAGCGGGCCGCGCGCGACGCGGTCGGCGCGCTGGCGACGGTGCTGGCGGAGGGCTGCCGCGCGCGGGCATGATCGCGCGCATGCGCCGTATGCCCCGGTTCGCTCCCGTCCTGCTCGCCCTCGCGCTCGCCGCGTGCAGCGGCAGGGCGCCCGGCACCTCGGCGCAGCCGACCCCCTCGGCGACCACCGAGTCGCCGACCGCCACGGTCGCGCCGACCACCATGCCGCCGACGGCGAAGCCGACGCCGACCGCGAAGCCCACGGCCAAGCCGACCGCGACGTCGACCGCGGTCCCGCCCGCGACCGGCCCGGCGCCCGCGCACTTCACGCCGATCGACTTCTCGTTCGTCGGCGCCAACGTCGGCTGGGCGCTCGGCCAGGTCTGCACCGACTCCAACTGCTCGCCGCGGATGGCGCGGACCACCGACAGCGGCCACACCTGGCACGCGTCGCCGTACCCCACCGACGTGCCCGCCGGCGCGCCCGAGGAGGGTGCCGTGACGCAGGTGCGCTTCGGCAACCTCAGGAACGGCTGGCTGTTCGGCGCCGCGCTCTACTCGACGCACGACGGCGGCAACCACTGGAAGAAGCTCTCGCTCGGCGGCGGCGTCTACGCGCTGGAGGAGGCGAAGAACACCACCTGGGTGGTCACCCGCGCCTGCTCCGGCGACCCGTGCACGTTCACGCTCTGGGTCGCGCCGCAGGACTCCGACGCGTTCGTCAAGCGGACCGTGCTGCCGTACCACGGCGACGGCACCGTGCAGCTCGTCCGCTACGGCGCCAACGACGCGTGGCTCGCCAGCCGCGGCAGCGGCACCCCGCGCCTGTACCGCACCACCAACGGCGGCGCCGCCTGGACCGAGGTCACCGACCCGTGCGCGACGGCGTTCGACTACGCGGGCGGCCAGTGGTTCTCGCGGTACGACGCGAGCAACGAGTGGATCCTCTGCGGCAGCGACGCGGGCGCCGGCTCGCAGCGCAAGGCGGTGTTCCACTCGACCGACGGCGGCCGCCACTGGGGCACCCGCAGGGACCTGCCGAACTCCGGCCTGGTCGCCGACTTCTTCGCGCTCGGCGCGACGCAGACGGCGTTGCTGTCGACCAGCCACTCCGGGCTGCGCCGCACCACGAACGGCGGCGGCGCCTGGACCGTCGTCGCCCCCGACTGCTGCGACGCCGGGTTCGGCAAGATCGAGTCGATCGACCACCAGCACGTCTGGGCGATCGGCGTCGGCGCGAACGCCGTCTTCCACAGCGCCGACCGCGGTGCCCACTGGGGCAAGTTCGCGTTCACGCCGTAGGGTCGCCGCATGGGCACCACGGCGCCGCACCGGGTCGACCACCACGTCCGGCACCGCAACATCACCGGCGGGTGGCTGCGGCCCGCGCTGTTCGGCGTGACCGACGGCCTGGTGTCGAACTTCGCGCTCGTCATGGGCGTGGCCGGCGCCACGCCGCCCGCGCGGATCGTGCTGCTGGCCGGGCTCGCCGGACTGTTCGCCGGGGCGTTCTCCATGGCCACCGGCGAGTACAACTCCGTCCGCTCGCAGAGCGAGCTGGCCAGCGCCGAGATCGCGCTGGAACGCCGCGAGCTGGAACGCGCCCCCGAGGCCGAGGAGGCCGAGCTCGCCGGCATCTACCGCTCGCGCGGGCTGGACGCGTCGCTCGCGCGCGAGGTGGCGCGGCAGTTCGCGCGCGACCCGGAGGTGCTGTGGCGGGTCCACGCGCGCGAGGAGCTGGGCATCGACCCGGACAACCTCCCTTCGCCGTGGGTGGCGGCGAGCGCGTCGTTCGTGGCGTTCGCGCTGGGGGCCTTCGTGCCGGTGAGCGCGTACCTGCTCGCGCTGGCGAACGCGTTCGTGCTCGCGGCGGTGCTCAGCGCGGTGACGCTGTTCGCCGTCGGCGCGGTCGTCGGCGCGATGACCGCCCGGCCCTGGTGGTACACCGGCTCGCGCCAGCTCCTGCTCGGCGCGGGCGCGGCGGCGGTGACGTTCGCCGTCGGCAGCGCGGTCGGGGTGGGCGTCTGACCCCCGAAGACCTCTGGACGCTCGAGCCGGACGAGTTCGTGCCGGCGCGGGACGCGATGGTGCGCGCGCTGCGCAAGGAGGGCCGCCGCGACGAGGCGGCGGCCGTCGCCAAGCTGCGCCGCCCCACGCTCGTCGCCTGGGCGCTCAACGTCACCGCCCGCGCGCACGGCGACGACGTCGCCGCGCTGCTCGGCGCGGGGGAGCGGCTGCGCGCCGCGCAGGACCGGGCGCTGCGCGGCGACGCGGGGGAGCTGCGCGCGGCGACCGACGAACGCCGCAGGGCCGTCGCGGCGCTCGCCGCCGAGGTGGCGGAGGTGCTGGGGGACCGCGCCGCCGCGAACGCCGGCGCCGTGTCGGCGACGCTGGAGGCGGCGACGGTCGACGAGGAGGTCGCCACGCTGCTGCGGGAGGGCCGCCTCGACCGCGAACGCAGCGCCGCGGCGGCCGGCTTCGGCTTCGGCGACGTGGGCGACTGGACCCCGCCGCCGGCCCGGCCGAAGCCGGCGCCGAAGCCGGAGAAGACGGCCGAGAAGACGGCGGACGAGCCGGCCGAGCCGGCGAGGCCGGCGAAGGCCGAGAAGGCCGGGCCCCGGCGCGACGAGCGTGCCGCGGCCGAGCTGGCCGCCGCCGTCGCCGAGGCGAAGCGGCACGCGGACGAGCTGCACGCCGCCGAGGCGGAGGTGCGCCGGCTCAAGCAGGAGCTGGCGGAGGCGACCGCGGCCGTGCGCGCCGCGCGCACCCGGGCGAACAAGGCCGAGCTGCACGCCGAGCAGCTCCGGCAACGCGCCTGGGAGGAGGGCGAGCGCGCCCGCCGTGGCTGACGCGTGCCGGCCGTCCGGCCCGGCCCCCCTCAAGGCCGGGGCCGGACGGCGGGCAACCCCACGAGACGCCCGCGGGCACCAGGTGTTACGCGCTCGCGCGGCCGTTCCTTCGGCCGGTGTCGCCGGACCCGGGCCGGCAGGGAGCCGGGTCGCGGCGTCGAATCCCCTTGGCGCGCACGTGGCGAAAAATTGTTCCTCCGGCACCGAAGGAACACCGCCGCGAGCGCGTAACGACGATGGGGGACCGGTCGGCCGGGGGCGGACGACCGGCAGCGTCGCTCATGGGGTAGGGGGTGTTCGGCATGTCCCACGACGAGGGATGGCCGCAGATCGTGGCCCATCGGGAACGCCTGCTGCGCATCGCGCGACGGCGCTGCCCGACGCGCGAGGACGCCGAGGACGTGGTGTCCGAGGCCATGCTGCGCTGCGCGACGTTCGGCGCGCTGGACGAGGCCCGGCTGGGCCAGTTCCTCACCACCGTCACCGTGCGGCTCTGCGCCGACCTGTACCGCAACGCCGACCGCGGCACGCGGGCCCTCGCCCGTCTCGGCGCCGACCCGGACAGCGTGCCGGGCCCGGAGGACGAGGCGTGCCGTGCCGCCGACGCGGCGTTGCTGGCCGAGCTGCTCGCGACGCTGCCCGACCGGCAGCGGGCCGTGCTCGTCGACAAGGCGAGCGGCCTGTCGCTCGCCCAGATCGCGCTGCGCAACTCCCTCACCTACAAGGCCGCCGAGTCGGCGCTGGCCCGCGCCCGGACGACGCTGCGCACCGCGCTCGCCACCGCGAGCGGCGCGATCGGCGCCGCCTGGGTGTCGCTGCGCCCGCGCCGCGTCGTGGCGCTCGCCACCGTCCCGGTCGTGGCGGTTCTCGCGACGAGCGCGGTGCTGCGGCTGCCCCAGGGTGGCGACCCCGCCCTCGCCGGGCCGCCGCCCGCCGCGTCCGTCGTCGCCGTGCCCCACGGGCACCACCCGGCCGCGGCGCCCGCGCCCCGCGCGCCCCGCCCGCACCCGGTGGCCGCCGCCCGGCCGGTCGTCACGTCCGTGCCATCCAGCGCTCCGGTCACCGTGGCCACGCCGCCCCGCCCGCCCGGCAAGCACTACGTCACGGTCGGCGAGGGCCCGAACAAGTACGGCGTCGGCTACGGCACCGAGCCCCCGCCGCAGACGCCGCAGGAGGCGGTCGAGGCGTGCACCAAGGGGGGCGTGTACGTGGACGCGCGCATCGTCGTCGGGGAGTCGCCCGAGGCCGACGCCGGCTGCGGCCGGCGCCGTCCGCGCTGACCACCGGCCCGGGGGAGGACCGGCCGACCGGCCGGAGGGGGAGGTAGCGCGTCCGGGAGGACGTGCAGCGGGGGGCGTTCCGCGCCCACCGCCCGCGGGCGACCGCCCGCGGGTGCCAGCGGCGGCCGCCGTGGCCGCCACCTGTGAGGAGAACCGGAATGAAGATCATGCGTTGTCTCGCGGTCGCCGCCACCGCCGTCGCGGTGGCCCTGGGTACCGCGCCCGCCGCGCACGCGGCCGGCGGCGGCGGTCCGATCATCCAGGTCCACTGCTTCTACGGGTGTGTCTGCGTCTACCCGGTGATCGGCGGCGACGAGGGCCACGTCTGCGAGTAGGCCGGACCGTGCGGCGGGAGGCCCGGCCCTCCCGCCGCGGCGCCGGCCTGATCCATCGTGCGGCGGGTGGGATTCGAACCCACAAGCCCTTGCGGGCAGCGGGGTTTGAGCCCGCCGCGTATGCCGTTCCGCCACCGCCGCTCGGCCTCCGATGCTAGTGGTCGGCGCGGCGGGGCGGCGTCGGTAGGGTGCGGGTCGTGACGACGCCCGAGCCGCCCGCGCGCCGCGTCCTGATCGCCGAGGACGAGGCGCTGATCCGCCTCGACCTGCGCGAGATGCTCGAGGAGGAGGGGTACGACGTCTGCGGCGAGGCCGGCGACGGCCGTACCGCGGTCGACCTGGCCCGCGAGCTCCGCCCCGAGCTGGTGATCCTCGACGTCAAGATGCCGGTCCTCGACGGCATCGCGGCGGCCGAGGAGATCGCGCGCGAGCGCATCGCGCCGGTCGTGCTCGTCACGGCGTTCTCGCAGCGCGAGCTGGTGGAGAAGGCCCGGGCGGCGGGCGCCATGGCCTACCTGGTGAAGCCGTTCCAGAAGAAGGACCTGCTCCCGACGATCGAGATGGCGCTGTCGCGCTACCGCGAGCTCGTCGGCCTGGAGGCCGAGGTCGACGACCTCCAGGAACGACTCGACGCCCGGGTGGCGGTCGACCGCGCCAAGAGCGTGCTCATGACCGAGCACGGCATGAGCGAGCCGGAGGCGTTCCGCTGGATCCAGCGGCTGGCGATGGACAGGCGGATGACGATGCGGGCGGTTGCCGACGCCGTGGTCGCGGGTACGGAGCGGCCGTAAGCGGACCGTCCCAGGTCACGACATGGTTGCGGCGGCGTGTCCCGCGCTGCACAACCGCGTGCGTGAGGGGATAGGTTCGGCACTACTTACGGCGCGCCGGCGACTGCCGGCGCCCCCGGGTCCTGGAGGAGGGAGTCCGCGTGCGACAGCGCCGGCTCGTACAGCTCGTAGCACCCGTCGTCGTCGGTGGCCTCGTGCTCGCCGCCTGCGGGACGAAGAAGGAAGACACCGGGAGCGGCAACGGTGGCGGTGACAAGATCGCCAAGATCGGGGTGATCGCGCCGCTCTCCGGCGACCTCTCGGCCCTCGGCCTCGGCATCAAGAACGGCGTCGACCTCGCCATCAAGCAGGCGAACGAGGCCAAGAAGGTCCCCGGCTGGACGCTGCAGATCGCGCCCGAGGACGACACCGCGACCGCGAACGTCGGCGCGCAGGTGGCCGCCAAGCTCAAGAGCGACGCCGCCGTCGTCGGCGTCGTCGGCACGCTGAACTCCAGCGTCGCCGAGCAGGTCGCCCCGGTGCTGCAGAGCGCGAACATCGTGCAGATCTCGCCGGCCAACACCGGTGTCAAGCTGACCGGCCGCGACAAGCTGCCGAACCAGCAGCGCGTCTACAGCAACTACTTCCGCGTCGCGACGACCGACGACGTGCAGGGGCCGTTCGCGGCGCAGTACCTGTACTCCACCGGCGTCAAGAAGCTCGCGATCGTCCACGACAAGAAGACCTACGGCCAGGGCCTCGCGACCGCGGTCCAGGCGGAGTTCACCAAGCAGGGCGGCACCGTCACCGGCACCGAGACGGTCAACCCGGGTGACAAGCTCTTCTCGGGCGTCGTGACGAAGATCCTCCAGGGCAAGCCGGACGCCGTGTACTACGGCGGCGAGTTCCCGGAGGCGGCGCCGCTGTCCAAGCAGCTCCACGACGCCGGCTTCACCGGCCCGGTCATGGGCGGCGACGGCATCTACTCGCAGAAGTTCATCGACAACGGCGGCCACGAGGCCGACCTGGCGACCTCCGTCGGCGCGCCGACCGAGTCGCTGGCGAGCGCGAAGGCGTTCGTCGACGCGTACAAGGCGGCCGGCTACGCCGAGCCGTACGAGGCGTACGGCGCGTACGCGTACGACGCCGCGAACGTCATCATCGAGGCGCTGGCCAAGACGCTGAACGGCAAGGACAAGATCGACGACCAGGTCCGCAAGGACGTCATCACGGCCGTCCAGGGCGTGACGATCTCCGGCGTCACGGGCCAGGTCGCGTTCGACCAGTTCGGCGACACCACGACCAAGGTCCTGACCGTCTACACGGTCCAGGGCAAGAAGTGGGTCGCGAAGAAGACCGACACCTTCAAGTAGCCCGAACGTCCGCGGACGAGGGGCAGCGGCGCGAGCAGCGCGCTGCCCCTCGTCCCGCGCTACGGAGGCACAGGACGTGACGCTGTTCGCCCAGCAGCTCGTCAACGGGCTGGTGATCGGCGCCCTGTACGGGCTGATCGCGCTCGGCTACACGATGGTGTACGGCATCATCCAGCTCATCAACTTCGCCCACGGCGAGGTGTTCATGGTCGGCGCGTTCGGCGGCCTCGCCGCCTGGCGCTACCTGATCCCGCAGGGCCTGCCGGCCCCGGTCTCGCTCGTGCTGGTGCTCCTCGCCGCGATGCTGACCAGCGTCGCCGTGGCGGTGGTGATGGAACGCTTCGCCTACCGGCCGCTGCGCAACGCGCCACGCCTCGCGCCGCTCATCACGGCGATCGGCGTCTCGCTGTTCCTCCAGGAGCTGGTGCGGCTCTACTACTACGACGACAACCTGCACAAGTTCACCGGCGCCAAGACCGACCAGCCGTTCCCGCAGTTCATCAAGGGCACCCCGATCGTCGTCGCGGGCGTGCGCATCAACCGGGTCGAGCTGTTCATCGCCGTCGTGTCGATCGTGCTGATGGTCGCGCTGTCGGCGTTCGTCCGGCGCAGCCGCACCGGCAAGGCGATGCAGGCGACCGCGCAGGACCGCGACACCGCGCAGCTCATGGGCATCGATACCGACCGGATCATCGTCGTGGCGTTCGTGCTCGGCGCCGCGCTGGCGGGCGTGGCCGGTGTCATGCAGGGTCTCTACGTGAGCACGATCGGCTTCCGGATGGGCTTCCTCGCCGGCATCAAGGCGTTCACCGCCGCCGTGCTCGGCGGCATCGGCAACATCGCCGGCGCCGTCCTCGGCGGCTTCCTCATCGGCGTGGTGGAGACCATGGCGACGCAGTACGTCCCCGGCATCTTCGGCGGCAGCGCCTGGCGCGACGTGTGGACGTTCGTCGTCCTCATCATCGTGCTGGTGTTCCGCCCGGCCGGGCTCCTCGGCGAGCGGGTGGTGAGCCGCTCGTGAGCGGGCTCGGGGACGCCACGGCCGGGGTGCGCGCCCGCCTCGCCGGCGCGCGCGTGCCGCTGCTCGCGGCCGGCGTGCTGCTCGTGCTCGCCGGGTGCCTGTCGCCGTGGGCGACGTTCAGCGGGTTCCCGGGGCTGATGACGCTCGCGTTCTACCCGGCCGGCGTCCGCGCGTACTGCCTGGCGCTGGTGGTCGTCGTGGTCGCGGCGTACGCGATCGACCGGGGGCGCGGCGCGGGCGGGCAGTTCGCGTCCGGCGGCATCCTCGCGATCGCGCTCTACACCGTGCTCGCCATCGCCAACGAGGGCGGCGGCCTGGTCAACGTCGCCTACGGCGGCTGGCTCACGGTGCTCGGCGCGCTGCTGCTCGTGGCGGCGTTCTCCGGCGACACCGCCGACGACGCGCGGCCGGAGGTGCCCGACGGGCCGCCGTTCCTCGGGCTGCTCGCGATCATCGTCGTGCTCGGCGCGACGCTCGCCGTCGTCGTGCACGCGCTCGAGGTCGAGGCGTCCAGCCAGTTCCTCGGGCTGCTCGCGGCGATCACGTTCGGCGCCCTGGCGCTCAACCGGCTCGGCGTCCTCGCGTGGTTCCAGCGGGCCACCGAGCGGTACCGCACGATCACGATCTCCGCCGCGCTGCTCGCCGCCGTGATCTTCCCGTTCACCCAGAACGGCAGCGACTACTGGCTGCGCGTCGGCGCCACCGTCGGCGTCTTCGCCGCCGCCGCGATCGGTTTGAACATCGTCGTCGGCCTGGCCGGCCTGCTGGACCTCGGCTACATCGCGTTCTTCGGCGTCGGCGCCTACGTAGGCGCCTCCTACTCCGGCAGCGCCGGGTCGAACGCGCACCTGCACCTGCCGTTCCTGCTCGTCATGGTGCTCGGCGCGGTCCTCGCCGCCGTCTTCGGCGTCCTCATCGGCGCCCCCACGCTGCGGCTGCGCGGCGACTACCTGGCGATCGTCACGCTCGCGTTCGGCGAGATCTTCCGCATCGTCGCGAACAACCTCGACGGCATCGCCGGGCCGAAGCTCACCAACGGCCCCAACGGCATCCCCGGCATCCCCAACCTCAAGACCGGGTCGCTCGACTTCGGCGACGCGCACACCGTGTTCGGCGTCAAGCTCGGCTACTTCGCCAACTACTTCTACGCCGAGCTGGCCCTGCTCGTCGTCGTCGTCATCGTGTTCGCGCGGCTCAACAACAGCCGCATCGGCCGCGCCTGGGTCGCGATCCGCGAGGACGAGACGGCGGCCGCCGCCATGGGCGTCAACACGGTGCGGCTCAAGCTGCTCGCGTTCGCGATCGGCGCGTTCCTCGCCGGCGCCGCCGGCACCCTCAACGCGCACGTCACCACGCAGGTGTCGCCGGAGTCGTACAACTTCGACCAGTCGGTGCTGCTGCTCGCCGCCGTCGTCCTCGGCGGCATGGGCACCGTCGGTGGCGCCGTCCTCGGCGCCACCGTCCTTCAGGTGCTGCCGGAGAAGCTCCGCTTCTTCTCCGAGAAGCGCATCCTGTTCTTCGGCCTCGCGCTGATCCTCATGATGCGGTTCCGGCCGGAGGGCGTGATCCCCAACCGCCGCCGCCAGCGCGAGCTGCACGACGAGACCAGCGGCGCCGACGCCACCTCGGCCCCGCCCGGCGCCCCCGTGGCGGCGACGTGACCGCCGCCCCCGCCGCCGCGGCGGCCGTCCTCGAGGCGCTCGGCGTCACCAAGAAGTTCGGCGGCCTCACCGCCGTCAGCGAGGTCGACTTCGTCGTGCGCGAGCGCGAGATCGTCGGCCTGATCGGCCCCAACGGCGCCGGCAAGACGACGTTCTTCAACTGCCTCACCGGCATGGAGGAACCCACCTCCGGCCAGGTCGTCTACCGCGGCGCGCCCGTCGCCGGGCGGCCGTACGACATCACCACCCTCGGCCTCGCCCGGACGTTCCAGAACATCCGGCTCTTCCCGAACATGACCGCCCTGGAGAACGTCCTCGTCGGCCGCCACTGCCGCACCCGCACCGGCGTGCTCTCCGCCGTGCTGCGCGGCCCCCGCTACTGGCGCGAGGAACGCCAGTCGAACGAGCGCGCCCGCGAGCTGCTCGCGTTCGTCAACCTCAGCCGCGCCGCCGACACCCTCGCCCGCAACCTCCCCTACGGCGACCAGCGCCGGCTCGAGATCGCCCGCGCGCTCGCCACCGAGCCCGGCCTGCTGCTGCTCGACGAGCCCACCGCCGGCAT
Source organism: Mycobacteriales bacterium (assembly GCA_035714365.1). Taxonomy (GTDB): domain Bacteria; phylum Actinomycetota; class Actinomycetes; order BP-191; family BP-191; genus BP-191. The sequence goes on from DASTMB010000031.1 coordinate 17,568, forward strand.
GAACCCCAACGAGACCGCCGCCACCATGCAGCTCGTCCGCAAGGTGCGCGACAACGGCCTCGCCGTCGTCGTCATCGAGCACGACATGAAGTTCATCTTCAACCTCTGCGACCGCGTCGCCGTCCTCGTGCAGGGCAAGAAGCTCGTCGAGGGCACGCCCGCCGAGGTGCAGGCGGACCAGCGGGTCGTCGAGGCGTACCTCGGCACGCCCGCCGGCGGGGAGGCGGCGTCGTGACCGAGACCATGCTCGAGGTCCGCGACCTCAAGGTATCCTACGGCAAGATCGAGGCCGTCAAGGGCATCTCTTTCAGCGTCGGCACCGGCCAGGTCGTCACCCTCATCGGCGGCAACGGCGCCGGCAAGACCACCACCCTGCGCACCCTCTCCGGCCTGCTGCCCGCCGTCGCCGGCGACATCGTCTTCGAAGGCCAGCGGCTCAACGGCGTCGCCGCCCACGACATCGTCAAGCGCGGCATCGCCCACTCGCCCGAAGGCCGCAAGATCTTCCCCCGCATGAGCGTCGTCGAGAACCTCGAGCTCGGCGCGTTCACCCGCCGCGACCGCCCCGGCATCGACGCCGACCTGGCGCACGTCTTCGAGCTGTTCCCCGTCCTCGGCGAACGCCGCGCGCAGGCCGCCGGCACCCTCTCCGGCGGCGAGCAGCAGATGCTCGCCATGGGGCGGGCCATGATGTCGCGGCCCCGGCTGCTGATGCTGGACGAGCCCTCGATGGGGCTGTCGCCGATCATGATGGAACGAATCTTCTCGACGATCCGCACGCTCAAGGACGCGGGGACCACGATCCTGCTGGTCGAGCAGAATGCGCAGGCGGCGCTGACCCTCGCGGACCACGGCTACGTCATCGAGACCGGCACGATCGTGCTCTCCGACGAGGGACGGAAGCTGCTCGGGAACGAGCAGGTGCGGAAGGCGTATCTCGGGGAGGACTAGGCGTCTGGGGGCCGGGGCGGTGAGTGGGTCGCGCTAGTCCCGCGCGGCTGCGCCGCGCTCCTTTAG
>DASTMB010000032.1 GCA_035714365.1 Mycobacteriales bacterium
GGCCGGCTCTCCGGCCGGGGCGCCACCGCGACCGCCGCGACCGCGACGCCCGCCACGCCCACGGCGGCCGCCGCCACCGCCCACTGCCCGCGCCGCCGCCGCGCCGCGCGTTCCCGCGCCGCCGCGACGAGCCGGTCCGCGCGCGGCGCGCGTTCGGCGTGCTCGGCCAGCGTCTCCCGCAACAGGTCCTCACCGGGCACGGCCGGCCTCCTCCACGTCGATGCGCAACGCCGCCAGCCCGCGCGAGGCGTAGGACCGCACGGTGCTCTCCGAGCAGCCGAGCGCGGCCGCGACCGCGGCGTCGTCGAGGTCCTCGTAGTACCTGAGCACGAGCACTGCGCGCTGCCGCCGGGGCAGCGTCGCGAGCAGCCGCCACACCGCGTCCCGGTCGGCGACCGCGTCGTCGCGGGCGGCCACCGCCGAGTCGCCGACGGCGGCGGTGACGACCTCGCCGCTGGACCGGCGCCGCCGCCACGACAGGTGCTCGTTGACGATCATCTTCTTCAGGTACGCCTCCGGCCGGTCGGCCGCGGCGACCCGCCGCCACTTCGCGTACGCCCGCGCGAGCACCGTCTGCACCAGGTCCTCGGCGAGGTACGCGTCGCCGCAGAGCAGGTACGCGAACCGCAGCAGGGCGTCGCCCCGCGCCGCGACCAGCTCGTCGAGCTCCACGACCGTTAGACGCCCGAGGGGGGCGGATCCGCTGCGTCGCGGACCCGCCGGGTCGCCGCCGCCCGCGCCGCCAGCCGGCTCGACGCCGGGTAGCGCACCTCGGCCAGTGTCAGGCCGTTCGCCGGAGCGACCGGTGCCCGGCCGTCGCGCACGCCGTCGGCGAGCAGCGTCGCCGGCCAGTCGACGGGGCGCCGCCCGTCGCCCGCCAGCAGCAGCGCGCCGACCAGCGACCGCACCATCTGGTGGCAGAACGCGTCCGCCTCGACGTTCGCGACCAGTACCCCGTCGGGGTCGCGCACCCAGGTCAACCGCCGCAGCGTCCGCACCGTCGTCGCGCCCTCGCGCCGGCGGCAGAACGCCGCGAAGTCCCGCAGCCCCAGCAACGGCTTGCTCGCCGCCTGCACCCGCCGCAACGACACCGGGCGCGGGTGGGTGGCCGTGTCGTGGCGGCGGGTCGGCAGGGCGCCGTAGTCGGCGTCGGCGACCCGGTAGACGTAGCGGCGCGCCAGCGCGGAGAACCGCGCGTCGAACCCGTCCGGCGCCAGCACCGCCGAGAGCACCCGCACCGACGGGTCGAGGACGCCGTTGACCCGCCGCGGCTCCACGAGCGGCCCGTCGTAGTGGCAGACCTGCCCGGTCGCGTGGACCCCGGCGTCGGTGCGCCCGGCCACGGTCAGCGTCACCGCCCGGCGCAGCACCGTCGCGAGCGCGTCCTCCAGCGCCCCCTGGACCGTGGGCCGGCCCGGCTGCCGCGCCCACCCGGCGTACGGCGTGCCGTCGTAGGCGACGTCGAGGCGGACACGAACGAGCCCGCCGGCCCCGGAGGGCGCGACGGGCTCGTCGGCGTTCATCGTCGGGCCGGTCAGGCGTCACCCTCGGCGTCGCCCTCGGCCTGCGACTCCTCGCTGGCCTGCTCCGCCTGGTTGCCGGCGCCGGACCCGTCGTACTCGTCGTCCCCGGCCTCACCGGCCGCGTCCGCGGCCGGTGAGGCCACCGCGCCACCATCGGCACCGCTCTCGGCCGCACCGGACGCCGCGCCGGCGTCGCCGCCCGCGCTGCCACCGGCCGTGCCCTCGTCGCCGGCCAGCGCCTCGGCGACGGCGTCGCCGCCGGCCGGGGCCGCCGCCTCGCCGCCGCGGCGGCGCCGCGCGAACCGCGTGCCCCGCGCGCGCTCCGCCTCGCCGACCGCCTCCTGCGCGATCGTCCGGCCCTCGACCAGCTCGATGATCGCCATGGGCGCGTTGTCGCCCTTGCGCGGGCCGATCTTGGTGATCCGCGTGTAGCCGCCCGGACGCTCGGCGAACCGCGGCCCGATCTCGGCGAACAGCGTGTGCACGACGGTCTTGTCGCGCACCACCGTCAGCACCTGGCGGCGGGCGTGCAGGTCACCGCGCTTGGCGAACGTGATGAGCCGCTCGGCCACCGGCCGCAGCGCCTTCGCCTTGGCCTGGGTCGTCGTGATCCGGCCGTGCTCGAACAGCGCCGTGACGAGGTTGCTCAGCAGCAGCCGCTGGTGCTGCGGGCTGCCTCCGAGGCGGGGCCCCTTGGTGGGCGTGGGCATCGCTGTCTCCTAGTAAGCAGACCGTCAGGCCTGGTCGCTGGTCTCGTCGAACGCGTCGAACTCGTCGGTGCCGTAGGTGTCCACGACGTTGCTCGGGTCGAACCCGGGCGGGCTGTCCTTCAGCGCGAGGCCCATGCCGTGCAGCTTGGCCTTCACCTCGTCGATGGACTTGGCGCCGAAGTTGCGGATGTCGAGCAGGTCCGCCTCGCTGCGGGTGATGAGCTCGCCCACGGTGTGGATGCCCTCGCGCTTGAGGCAGTTGTAGGAACGGACCGTGAGGTCCATCTCCTCGATCGGCAGCGCCAGGTCGGCGGCGAGCGCGCCCTCCGCCGGGGACGGGCCGATGTCGATGCCCTCGGCCTCGGCGTTGAGCTCCTGCGCCAGGCCGAACAGGCCGACCAGCGTCTTGCCGGCCGACGCCATCGCGTCGCGCGGCGACATCGAGGACTTGGTCTCGACGTCGACGATGAGCTTGTCCCAGTTGGTCATCTGCTCGACGCGGGTGGCCTCGACCTTGTAGGTCACCTTGAGGACCGGCGAGTAGATCGAGTCGACCGGGATGCGGCCGATCTCCTGGCCCTGCTGCTTGTTCTGGACCGCCGAGACGTAGCCACGACCGCGCTCGACGGTCATCTCGATCTCGAGCTTGCCCTTCTTGTTGATCGTGGCGAGGTGCAGGTCGGGGTTGTGCACCTCGACACCCGCGGGCGGCGCGATGTCGGCGCCGGTGACCTCGCCGGGGCCCTGCTTGCGCAGGTACATGACGACAGGCTCGTCGCTCTCCGAGGAGACCACGAGCTCCTTGAGGTTGAGGATCAGGTCGGTCACGTCCTCCTTCACGCCCGGCACGGTGGAGAACTCGTGCAGGACGCCGTCGATGCGGATCGACGTGATCGCCGCACCGGGGATGGAGGACAGGAGGGTACGGCGCAGCGAGTTGCCGAGCGTGTAGCCGAAGCCCGGCTCGAGCGGCTCGATGACGAACCGCGAGCGGTACTCGCTGACCGGCTCCTCGGTGAGGGTCGGGCGCTGTGCGATGAGCAACGTTGCTCCTTCTCGGGTCCAGGGCAACCGCTATATGAAGCCCTGTGGACGGTCCTCGCGTGCTCGAAGGAATTCGAGCGCAGCGAGAATTACTTCGAGTACAACTCGACGATCAGCTGTTCCTGGACCGGGGTGTCGATCACCTGGCGCGCGGGCAGCGCGTGCACGAGCACGCGGTACTGCGACCAGATCACCTCGAGCCACGCCGGCACGGGACGCTGCCCGGCCAGCTCCTTGGCGATGACGAACGGCGTCAGCCCGCGCGACTTCTCGCGGATCTCGACGATGTCGTTCTCGCTCACGCGGTAGCTCGGGATGTCGACCTTGCGGCCGTTGACGATCACGTGGCCGTGGCGGACGACCTGGCGCGCCATGTCGCGCGACTGGGCGAACCCGGCGCGGTACACGACGTTGTCCAGGCGCGACTCGAGGATGCGGAGAAGGTTCTCGCCGGTCTTGCCGGCCTTCTTGTTCGCCTCCTCGTAGTAGCCGCGGAACTGCTTCTCGAGGACGCCGTAGATGCGCGCGCACTTCTGCTTCTCGCGCTTCTGCAGCAGGTACTCGGACTCCTTGGTCCGGCCGCGGCCGTGCTCACCCGGCGGGTACGGGCGGATCTCGATCGGGCACTTCGGCGAGTCGCACTTGCTGCCCTTGAGGAACAGCTTCATCTTCTCGCGGCGGCAGCGCCGGCAGTCGGCACCGGTGTAACGAGCCATGTTCTCGGGGTCTCCTGGTCTCAGACTCGGCGGCGCTTGGGCGGACGGCAGCCGGTGTGCGGCACGGGCGTGACGTCCTGGATCAGCCCGACCTCCAGGCCGGTGGCCTGGAGCGAACGGATCGCGGTCTCGCGGCCGGAGCCGGGACCCTTGACGAAGACGTCGACCTTGCGGACGCCGTGCTCCTGCGCCTTGCGCGCGGCGTTCTCGGCGGCGAGCTGCGCCGCGAACGGCGTGGACTTGCGCGAGCCCTTGAACCCGACGTGGCCGGCGCTGGCCCACGAGATCACGTTCCCCTGCGGGTCCGTGATGGACACGATCGTGTTGTTGAACGTGCTCTTGATGTGGGCGTGGCCGTGCGCGATGTTCTTCTTCTCCTTGCGGCGCACCTTCTTCGCGCCACCGGAGGCGGTACGGGTCTTCGGAGGCATTACTTCTTACCCGCCTTCTTCTTGCCGGCCACAGTCTTCTTCGGCCCCTTGCGGGTGCGGGCGTTGGTGTGCGTCCGCTGCCCGTGCACCGGCAGGCCCCGGCGGTGCCGGATGCCCTGGTAGCAACCGATCTCGATCTTGCGCTTGATGTCCTGCGCCACCTCGCGGCGCAGGTCGCCCTCGACCTTGAGGCCGCTGCCGTCGATCCAGTCGCGCAGCGCGACGACCTGCTCGTCGGTGAGGTCCTTGACCCGGGTGTCGGGGTCGACGCCGGTGGCGGCGAGCGCCTCCTGCGACCGCGTCCGGCCGATGCCGTAGATGTAGGTCAGGCCGATCTCCACGCGCTTCTCGCGCGGGAGGTCGACTCCTGCGAGTCGAGCCATGTCGTTCCTTCGTGGTTCTCGGAGGTCTGTGGCGGTCCCGTGCCTCGGCCTCCGAGCCGAGGGTCGTCCGCTCGCGCGAACGTGGGGCGCCCTGTGTCGCGACTAGCCCTGACGTTGCTTGTGGCGCAGGTTGTCGCAGATGACCATGACCCGGCCGTGACGGCGGATCACCTTGCACTTGTCGCAGATCTTCTTGACGCTCGGCTTGACCTTCACGGCGGCTTCCTGGTCATGGCGCGGCCGGGCGGTGCCGGGCCGTGCGGATGGGCTGCTTACTTGTAGCGGTAGACGATGCGCCCGCGGGTGAGGTCGTACGGGCTCAGCTCGACCACCACACGGTCCTCCGGCAGGATGCGGATGTAGTGCTGACGCATCTTGCCGGAGATGTGGGCGAGCACCTTGTGGCCGTTCTGCAGCTCCACGCGGAACATCGCGTTGGGGAGCGGCTCGACGACTCGGCCCTCGATCTCGATGGCCCCGTCCTTCTTGGGCATGTCCTCCGCGATTCGTGTCGACGTCTGTACTACGGTCGCAAGTGATCGGGCACGCAGGAGCAGCCAGCCCGCGAGCCGAATAGTGAGTGTACGTCCCCTCCGCCCCATCCGACAACCCGGGGCGGGTGGACACGCTTCCGGGAAGCGCCTCCCGCACGGAGAAGGCGCGGAACGCTTCCGATCGCCTCCTGCACCCGTCCGCTCAGGGGCGCGTCAGCACCACCGGGCCGTCGTCGGTGAGCGCGATCGTGTCCTCGAAGTGCGCCGCCGGCAGGCCGTCCTGCGTGACGACCGTCCAGTCGTCCTCCAGCACCCGCACCAGCGAGGTCCCCAACGTCACCATCGGCTCGATCGCGAGCACCACGCCGGGCTGGAGCCGCGGCCCGCGGCCCGGCCCCTTCGGGGCGACGTTCGGCACGGCGGGGGCCTCGTGCAGCGCCCGCCCGATGCCGTGGCCGGTGTACTCGTCCACGACGCCGTAGCCGAACGGCCGCGCGTACGACTCGACCGCCGCCCCGATGTCGGAGAGCCGGCCGCCGTCGCGCACCGCGCCGAGACCGCGTTCCAGCGCCTCGCGGCAGACCTCGACCATGGCGCGGACCTCCGCCGGCACGTCCCCCACGCAGACGGTGACGGCCGCGTCGCCGTGGTAGCCGCCGACGACCGCGCCGCAGTCGATGGACAGCACGTCGCCGTCGGCGACGACCCGGTCGCCGGGGATGCCGTGCACGACCTCGTCGTTGACCGACAGGCAGAGCGTCGCGGGGAACCCGTGGTAGCCGAGGAACGACGGCGTCGCCCCCGCGTCCCGGATCGTCTTCTCGGCGACCGCGTCGAGCTCGCGGGTGGTGATGCCGGGCTCGACCACCGCGCGCACGGCGGCGATCGCCGCCGCCACGACCAGCCCCGCCTCGCGCATCGTCGCGATCTCGCGCGGCGACTTCCGGGGGATCACCCCAGGAACCGGCGCAACGCCTCGACGATGCGCTCGGTCACGTCGTCCACCGGGCCGATCGCGTCGACGCCGACGAGCAGGCCGCGGGAGCCGTAGAACGACACCAACGGCTCGGTCTGCTCGGTGTAGACCTCGAGCCGGTGGCGGATCGTGTCCTCGCGGTCGTCGTCGCGCTGGTAGAGCTCGCCGCCGCAGATGTCGCAGACGTCGGGGTTCTCCGGCGGGTCGAAGTCCAGGTGCCACACGTGGCTCGGCGTCTTGCGGCAGGTACGCCGCCCGGACAGCCGCCGGATCACCTCGTCCGGGTCGACCACCAGCTCGACCACCACGTCGAGCCGGGTGCCCAGGTCGCCGAGGATGCCGTTGAGCTCCTCCGCCTGCGGCACCGTGCGCGGGAACCCGTCGAGCAGGAACCCCGGCACGCAGTCCTCCTGCGCCAGCCGGTCCCGCACCATCGCGATGGTGACCTCGTCGGGCACCAGGTCGCCGGCGTCCATGTACTTCTTCGCGATCTCCCCGAGCGGCGTCCGCTCGGAGACGTTCGCGCGGAAGATGTCGCCGGTCGAGATCTTGGGGATCCCGTAGTGCCCGGCGATGAACTGCGCCTGGGTCCCCTTCCCCGCACCCGGAGGACCCACCAGGACGAGCCGCATCAGCCGCGCACTCTCACGATCGGCGACCCGAGAACGCCGCGTCCAGGCGTCGCGTGGCAAGGCCGCAGGGCGCGACGCGTGCTAAGCACGCGAGCGCCCGAGAACGCAGCCAGGCGGCGGCTGGGCGTGGCGCACCACATCTACCGGAGGAAACCTTCGTAGTTGCGCATCATCAGTTGCGACTCGATCTGCTTCACGGTCTCGAGCCCGACGCCGACCATGATCAGGACGGCGGTGCCGCCGAACGGGAACTGCACGCCCTTGGTGAGGCCGAGCAGCATGTACGGCAGCACGGAGATGGTGGCGAGGAACAGCGCGCCCGGCAGGGTGATCCGGTTGAGGATGTAGTCGAGGTACTCGGCGGTGGGCCGGCCGGGCCGGATGCCGGGGATGAAGCCGCCGTACTTCTTCATGTTGTCGGCGACCTCGGTCGGGTTGAACGTGATCGCCGTGTAGAAGTAGGCGAAGAAGATGATCAAGCCGAAGAAGAAGATCAGGTACAGGGGGTGGTTGCCCTTGGCGATGTACCTGTTCACGAAGTTCTGGAACGTCACGTTGTTGGACCAGACCTGGCCGAGGAGGGTCGGCAGGTAGAGCAGCGACGACGCGAAGATGACGGGGACGACGCCGGCCTGGTTGACCTTCAACGGGATGTAGGTGGCGGTGCCGCCGTACATGCGGCGCCCGATCATCCGCTTGGCGTACTGGACGGGGATGCGGCGCTGCGCCTGCTCGATGAAGATGACCGAGACGACGATGGCGAGGCCGAGCAGGCAGACGAGGGTGAAGATGAACGCGTGCGCGACGCGGAGGATCGCGCCGCCCTCGGCGGGGAGCCGGGACGCGATCGAGGTGAAGATCAGGATCGACATGCCGTTGCCGATGCCCTTGTCGGTGACGAGCTCGCCGAGCCACATGATCATCGCGGTGCCGGCGATGAACGTGATGACGATCGTGCCGACGCGCACCAGGCTGGTGTCGGGGATGAGGATCTGGCCGGGCAGCAGGTTGCCGGAGCGGGCGAGCGCCACGATGCCGGTGGACTGCAGGACGGCGAGGCCGATGGTCAGGTAGCGCGTGTACTGGGTGATCTTCTGGTTGCCGGACTCGCCCTCGTCCTTGAGGCGTTCCAGGCGGGGGATCACGACGATCAGCAGCTGCATGATGATCGAGCTGGTGATGTACGGCATGATCCCGAGCGCGAAGATCGACAGGTGCAGCAGCGCCCCGCCGCTGAACAGGTTGACCAGGCCGTAGACGCCCTGGTTGGAGGTCGCCTTGAGCGCCTCGTTGAGCGCCTTGTAGTCGACGCCGGGCGCGGGGATGACCGAGCCCAGGCGGAAGATCGCGATGATGAACAGCGTGAAGAGGATCTTCTTGCGCAGGTCCGGCGTGCGGAACGCCCTGGTGAAGGCCCCGAGCACGTCTCCTCCTCCTGGCCCCTGGCGGGGCCGGTCGTACGCCCAGCGCGGTCCGGTAGGGAGGACCGCGTATGACAGTGTGCCCTACGGCCGGACCGGCCGGTGAGCCGGTACGGCGCGTAGGGCAGCTGCGCGTGCCCGCGCGGGGCGGGCGGTCGGCCTAGAGCTCGGTGACCGAGCCCCCGGCCGCGGTGATCTTCTCGCGGGCGGACGAGGAGAACCGGTGCGCGCTGACCCGCAGCGCGACCGACAGCTCGCCGTCGCCGAGGACCTTGACGAGCTCGCCCTTGCGGACGAGGCCCGCCTTGACCAACTCCTCGACCCCGACCTCGGTTCCCGCGGGGAACGTCGCGCCGAGGCGGTCCAGGTTGACGACCTGGTACTCGGTCCGGAACCGGTTCTTGAAGCCCTTGAGCTTGGGCAGCCGCATGTGCAGCGGCATCTGCCCGCCCTCGAACGACTCCGGCACCTGGTAGCGGGCCTTGGTGCCCTTGGTGCCGCGACCGGCGGTCTTGCCCTTCGAGCCCTCGCCGCGGCCGACACGCGTCTTCGGCGTGTGGGCTCCGGGGGCGGGGCGCAGGTGGTGGACCTTCACTCGGTGACCTCCTCCACCGTGACGAGGTGCGTCACCGTGTTGATCATGCCGCGGATCTCCTCGCGGTCCTCCTTGACCACCACGTCGTGGAGGCGCTTGAGGCCGAGGGAGCGCAGCGTCTCGCGCTGGTTCTGCTTCTGGCCGATCCCGCTACGGATCTGGGTGACCTTCAGGCGGGTGCCCATCAGCCGGTCACCCCCGCGCGCGCCCGCAGCATGGCGGCCGGCGCGACGTCCTCGATGGGGAGGCCGCGGCGCGCCGCGATCTCCTCGGGGCGGACGAGGCCCTTCAACGCCGCCACGGTCGCGTGCACGATGTTGATCGCGTTGCTCGACCCGAGCGACTTGGACAGCACGTCGTGGATGCCCGCGCACTCGAGCACGGCGCGCACCGGGCCGCCGGCGATGACGCCGGTACCGGGGGACGCCGGCTTGAGCAGCACGACGCCGGCCGCGGCCTCGCCCTGCACCGGGTGCGGGATGGTCGCGCCGATGCGCGGCACCTTGAAGAAGTGCTTCTTGGCCTCCTCGACGCCCTTGGCGATCGCGGCCGGCACCTCCTTCGCCTTGCCGTAGCCGACGCCGACCGTGCCGTCGCCGTCGCCGACGACGACGAGCGCCGTGAAGCTGAAGCGCCGGCCGCCCTTGACGACCTTCGCGACGCGGTTGATCGCGACGACGCGCTCGACGTACGCCGACTTCTCGGGCGCCGCGCCGCGCTCGCCGCGGCGCTCACGCCGCTCGCCGCCGCCGGACCCACCGGGGCCGCGACGCTGGGGACCTGGCATCAGAACTCCAACCCTGCTTCTCGTGCCGCGTCCGCGAGTGCGGCCACACGACCGTGGTAACGGTTGCCGCCGCGGTCGAAGACGACCGCCGCGATGCCCTGCTCCTTGGCGCGCTGGGCGACCAGCGCGCCGACCGCCTTGGCGCGGGCGGTCTTGTCGCCCTCGCCGCCGCGGATCGTGGTGTCCAGCGTCGACGCCGACGCGAGCGTGCGGCCCGCGAGGTCGTCGACCACCTGGGCGAAGATGTGCCGCGTCGAGCGCGTCACGACCAGGCGCGGGCGCACCTGGGTGCCGGAGACCTTCTTGCGGACCCGGAAGTGCCGGCGGCCGCGGCCGATGCGGCGGGACTCGGAGATGTTCATGGATTACTTACCCGTCTTCCCGACCTTGCGGCGGACGTTCTCGCCGGCGTAGCGGACGCCCTTGCCCTTGTACGGCTCCGGCTTGCGGATCTTGCGGATGTTCGCGGCGACCTCGCCGACCTTCTGCTTGTCGATCCCGCGGACGACGAAGCGGGTCGGCGTCTGCACCTCGAACGTGATGCCCTCGGGCGGGTCGACCGTGACCGGGTGCGAGAAGCCGAGCGCGAACTCCAGGCTGCTGCCCTTCGCCGTGACGCGGTAGCCGACGCCGACGATCTCGAGCGTCTTCTCGTACCCCTCGGTGACGCCGGTGACCATGTTGGCGACGAGGGTGCGGGTGAGGCCGTGGCGGGCGCGGCTCTCGCGCTCGTCGTCGGGGCGGGTCACGACGAGCGTGCCGTCCTCGGCGCGCTCGATGGTGATCGGCGAGACGACGGTGTGCGTGAGCGTGCCCTTCGGGCCCTTCACGGCGACGGCGGGGCCGTCGATCGTGACGTCGACGCCGTTGGGGACGGGGATCGGCATGCGGCCGATGCGCGACATGTCAGCCCGCCTTACCAGACGTAGGCGAGGACTTCCCCACCTACGCCTCTCTTGTTCGCCTGCTTGTCGGTGAGCAGCCCGGTGGACGTCGAGATGATCGCGACGCCGAGGCCGCCGAGCACGCGGGGCAGCGACCCGCGCTTGGCGTACACGCGCAGGCCCGGCTTGGAGATGCGCCGGACGCCCGCGATCGTGCGCTCGCGGTTGGGGCCGTACTTCAGCTCGACGACGAGGTTCTTGCCCTTCTCGCCGTCCTCGACGGACCAGCTCGCGATGTACCCCTCCTGCTGGAGGATCTCCGCGATGTGCGTCTTGATCTTGCTGTACGGCATCGTCACGCGGTCGTGGTACGCGTGGTTCGCGTTCCGCAGCCGCGTGAGCATGTCCGCGATCGGGTCGGTCATCGACATCGGTGGTCTTGCCTCTCTCGCCGCAGTATCCGTCCGGACTTACGGCGTGCTGTGTCCTACCAGGACGACTTGGTGATGCCGGGCAGCTCGCCGGCGTGGGCCATCTCGCGGAAGCAGATCCGGCAGAGCCCGAACGCGCGGAACACCGCGCGCGGGCGCCCGCAGCGGTTGCACCGCGTGTAGCCACGGACCTTGAACTTCGGCTTGGCGGCCGCCTTGTTGACGAGCGCGGTCTTGGCCATGTCTAGGACTCCTTGAACGGGAAGCCGAGCTGGCGGAGCAGCGCGCGACCCTCGTCGTCGTTCGTCGCCGTGGTCACGACGGTGATGTCCATGCCACGGGGGCGGTCGATCTTGTCGTAGTCGATCTCGTGGAAGATCGACTGCTCGGTGACGCCGAACGTGTAGTTGCCGTTGCCGTCGAACTGCCGGTCGGACAGGCCGCGGAAGTCGCGGATGCGGGGCAGCGCGACCGACACGAGCCGGTCGAGGAACTCCCACATCCGGTCACCGCGCAGCGTGACCTTGGCGCCGATCGCCATGCCCTCGCGGAGCTTGAACTGGGCGATCGACTTCTTGGCCCGCGCCACGGCCGGCTTCTGGCCGGTGATCGCGGTGAGGTCGCGAACGGCGCCGTCGATGAGCTTGGAGTCCTTCGCGGCCTCGCCGACGCCCATGTTCACGACGACCTTGACGACCCGCGGGATCTGCATCGGGTTGGCGTAGCCGAACTGCTCGGAGAGCGCCGGGGCGATCTCGGCGTGGTAGCGCGTGCGGAGACGGGGGCGGGTGCGCTCGTCGGTGACAGTCATGTCCTCGTTCCTCAGATGTCCCCGCCGCAGCGGCGGCAGACGCGCTGCGACCGCCCGGCGTCGTCCCGGCGGTGGCCGATGCGCGACGGCTTGTTGCAGTTGGGGCAGACCACCTGCACGTTGCTCACGTGCACCGGCGCCTCCTGCGTGACGATGCCGCCGCTCTGCGCGCCGCGCTGGTTCGACGTGATCTTGGTGTGCTTCTTGATCCGGTTGGCGCCCTCGACGAGGACCTTCTCCTTCGTCGGCAGCGCCTGGATGACGCGGCCCTCGAGGCCGCGGTCCTTGCCGGAGATCACGCGCACCCGGTCGCCCTTGCGGACGTTCATCACAGCACCTCCGGGGCGAGCGAGATGATCTTCATGAACTTCTTCTCCCGGAGCTCGCGCCCGACCGGCCCGAAGATGCGGGTGCCGCGCGGGTCGCCGCCGTCCTTGATGAGCACCGCGGCGTTCTCGTCGAACTTGATGTACGACCCGTCCGGGCGGCGCTTCTCCTTCTTGGTGCGGACGACGACCGCCTTGACGACGTCACCGCGCTTCACGCCGGCGCCGGGGAGGGCGTCCTTGACGGTGCCGACGATGATGTCGCCGATCCGCGCGTACCGGCGGCCCGAGCCACCGAGCACGCGGATGCAGAGGATCTCCTTGGCACCGGTGTTGTCGGCGACACGCAGCCGCGACTCCTGCTGGATCACTTCGCCTTCTCCAGGATCTCCACCACGCGCCAGCGCTTCTGGGCGGACAGCGGCCGGGTCTCCATCAGGCGCACGCGGTCGCCGACGCCGCAGGCGTTGGTCTCGTCGTGGGCCTTCAGCTTGTTGGTGCGGCGCATCGTCTTGCCGTACAGCGGGTGCTGCACGCGGTCCTCGACGGCGACGACGACGGTCTTGTCCATCTTGTCGCTGACGACGAGGCCCTCGCGCACCTTGCGGAACCCGCGGGTGGTGGTCTCGCTCACGTTCTCTCCCATTACGCCGCACCCCCGGCCATGGCGGCGAGCTCGCGCTCGCGCATCACGGTGTAGATGCGGGCGATGTCCTTGCGGACCGTGTTGAGGCGGCGGTTGTTGTCGAGCTGGCCGGTCGCGACCTGGAAGCGGAGGTTGAACAGCTCCTCCTTCGCCTCCCGCAGCCGCGTGAGCAGCTCGTCGTCGGTCAGGTTGCGGAGCTCCGTTGCGTCGGCCATCACTCACCCACCTCGCGCTTCACGAACCGGCACTTCATGGGCAGCTTGTGCATGGCACGGCGCATCGCCTCGGCCGCGACGGCCTCGGGGACGCCGGACAGCTCGAACATCACGCGCCCGGGCTTGATGTTCGCGATCCACCACTCCGGCGAGCCCTTGCCGGAGCCCATGCGGGTCTCGGCGGGCTTCTTGGTGAGCGGCCGGTCCGGGTAGACGTTGATCCAGACCTTGCCACCGCGCTTGATGTGGCGGGTCATCGCGATACGCGCCGACTCGATCTGCCGGTTGGTGACGTAGGCCGACTCCAGCGACTGGATGCCGAACTCGCCGAACGTCACCCGCGTGCCGCCCTTGGCCGCGCCACTGCGGTCCGGGTGGTGCTGCTTGCGGTGCTTGACCCTGCGAGGGATGAGCATGGCGTCAGCCCTCCGTGCTCTCGGTCGTGCCCTGGTCGGTCGTGGTGGCCACGTCCGCGCCGCCCGTGATCTCGGCGGGCGTCTCGGCCGGCTGCGCCTGCGTCTCGCCGGACTGCACGACCGGCGCCTCGGCGGCGTTGGTCGTCGCCTCCACCGGCAAAGCGTCGGCGGCACCGGCCTGGCCGGACGCGGACGAACGCGGGCCCTTCCGCGGCCGCCGCTGCGCCTGGGCCGCGCGCAGCACGGCCTCCTGCGCCTCGCGCTCGGCGCGGCTCTGCACGACGTCGCCCTTGTAGATCCAGACCTTGACGCCGATCCGGCCGAACGTCGTCCGGGCCTCGTAGAAGCCGTAGTCGATGTTCGCGCGGAGCGTGTGCAGCGGCACCCGGCCCTCGCGGTAGAACTCCGAGCGGCTCATCTCGGCGCCGCCGAGGCGGCCCGAGCACTGCACCCGGATGCCCTTGGCACCGGCCTTCATCGCGGTCTGCATGCCCTTGCGCATCGCGCGCCGGAACGACACGCGCGACGAGAGCTGCTCGGCCACGCCCTGGGCGACGAGCTGCGCGTCGATCTCCGGGTTCTTGACCTCGAGGATGTTGAGCTGGACCTGCTTGCCGGTCAGCTTCTCGAGGTCGCCGCGGATGCGGTCGGCCTCCGCGCCGCGGCGGCCGATGACGATGCCAGGCCGGGCGGTGTGGATGTCGACGCGGACACGCTCGCGCGTGCGCTCGATGTCGACGCGGCTGATGCCGGCGCGCTCCATGCCCTTCGACATCATGCGCCGGATCGCCACGTCTTCCTTGACGTAGTCCTTGTAGTCCTTGTCCGCGTACCAGCGGGACTTCCACTCGGTCGTGATGCCGAGACGGAACCCGTGCGGGTTGACCTTCTGACCCACTAGCGGGTCCCTCCCTTGCTGCCGGCCGGCTCGCGGCTCTCGACCACGACGGTGATGTGGCTGGTCCGCTTCCGGATGCGGTACGCGCGGCCCTGGGCGCGCGGACGGAACCGCTTCATGGTCGGGCCTTCGTCCACGTACGCCTGCGCGACGATCAGGCGGTCCTTGTCGCGCAGGTGCGCGTTGTGCTCGGCGTTGGCCATCGCGGACGCGACGACCTTGTAGACGTCCTCGCTCGCCGCCTGCGGCGCGAACTTGAGGACGTTGAGCGCCTCGGTGGCGGGCAGGCCGCGGATCATGTCCACGACACGGCGCGCCTTCATCGGCGAGACGCGGACGTACCGCGCCCGCGCCATGGCGCCCGGGGCAGCCGGCTGCTCAGCCACGACGCGACCTCCGCTCGTCCTTCACGTGCCCGCGGAACGTGCGCGTGGGCGCGAACTCGCCGAGCTTGTGACCGACCATGCCCTCGGTGACGAACACCGGGACGTGCTTGCGGCCGTCGTGCACGGCGATCGTGTGCCCGAGCATGTCCGGGATGATCGTCGAGCGACGCGACCACGTCTTGATGACGTTCTTGGTCCCCTTGTCGTTCTGCGCGTCGACCTTGTCCAGCAGGTGCTGGTCGACGAAGGGGCCCTTCTTGAGGCTCCGCGGCATGGTTGCGTGCTCCCCTAGCGCTTCTTGTTCGTACGACGGCGGCGGATGATGAGCGCGTCGCTCGCCTTGACGCGGCGGGTACGGCCCTCCGGCTTGCCCCACGGGCTGCTCGGGTGGCGACCGCCCGAGGTCTTGCCCTCGCCACCGCCGTGCGGGTGGTCGATCGGGTTCATCGCGACGCCGCGGACGGTCGGGCGCTTGCCCTTCCACCGCATGCGGCCGGCCTTGCCCCAGTTGATGTTCGACTGCTCGGCGTTGCCGACCTCGCCGACGGTCGCGCGGCAGCGGAGGTCGACGTTGCGCATCTCGCCGGACGGCATGCGGAGCTGGGCGTACGGGCCGTCCTTGCCGACGAGCTGCACGCTGCTGCCCGCGCTGCGCGCGATCTTCGCGCCGCCGCCCGGGCGGAGCTCGATCGCGTGGACCACGGTGCCGACCGGGATGTTGCGCAGCGGGAGCGCGTTGCCCGGCTTGATGTCGGCGCCGGCGCCCGCGACGACCGTGTCGCCCTGGCTCAGGCGGTTCGGCGCGATGATGTAACGCTTCTCGCCGTCGGCGTAGTGCAGCAGCGCGATGCGCGCGGTGCGGTTCGGGTCGTACTCGATGTGCGCGACCTTCGCCGGCACGCCGTCCTTGTCGTGACGGCGGAAGTCGATGACGCGGTACGCGCGCTTGTGACCGCCGCCCTGATGGCGGGTGGTCACGCGGCCGTACGCGTTGCGCCCGCCCTTGCTGTGCAGCGGGCGGACCAGCGACTTCTCCGGCTGGTCACGGGTGACCTCGACGAAGTCGGCGACGCTCGAGCCGCGGCGGCCCGGCGTGGTCGGCTTGTACTTGCGGATGCCCATCTCAGACGACTCCCGGTCCGCCGAAGATCTCGATGCGGTCGCCCTCGGCGAGGCTGACCACGGCGCGCTTCGTGTCGTTGCGGTGGCCGAAGCCGCCCTTCGTCCGCTTGCGCTTGCCCTTGCGGTTGACGGTGTTCACCGCGGTGACGGTGACACCGAAGATCTGCTGGACCGCGATCTTGATCTCGGTCTTGTTCGCGTCCGGCGCGACGAGGAACGTGTACTTCCCCTCGTCGAGCAGGCCGTACGACTTCTCCGAGATGACCGGCCGCAGGATGACGTCGCGCGGGTCGGGGATCATTCGGTCTCCTCCTCAGCGGCCTTCGAGAGCTCCTCGTTGGCCGGCTCGACGAGCAGGTCCTTGCTCGTCTGCTCGGCGACCTCCTCGACCAGCTCGTCGGCCGGCACGTCCGCCGCCGCCGGCTCCGTCGTGCCCGCCTCGGTGGCCGGCTCCGTGGACACCTCGGCCACCTCCGATGAACGCGCGGACGCCTTCGCGCTCTTGCCCTTCGGCGCCCCGGCGAGGAACGCCGTGAGGGCGCTCTCGACGAACACCACGTCGTCGCTGACCAGCACGTCGTACGTGTTGAGCTGGTCGGGCGCGATCAGGTGGACCTGGGCGACGTTGCGCAGGCTCTTCCAGGTGAGCTCGTCGGCGCGGTCGCAGACGACGAGGACGTTGCGGCCGAGCGACAGCCCGCCGATCGCGGCGACGGCGCTCTTGGTCGACGGCACCTCACCGCTGACGACCGCGGAGACGACGTGCACGTGGCCGCCGCGCGCCCGGTCGGAGAGCGCGCCGCGCAGCGCGGCCTGCTTCATCTTCTTGGGCGTGCGCTGGCTGTAGTCGCGCGGCACCGGGCCGTGGACGACGCCACCGCCGGCGAACTGCGGGGCGCGGGTCGAGCCCTGGCGGGCGCGGCCGGTGCCCTTCTGGCGGTACGGCTTCTTGCCGCCGCCGGAGACCTCGCCGCGGGTCTTCGTCTTGTGCGTGCCCTGGCGCGCCGCCGCGAGCTGCGCGACGACGACCTGGTGCATCAGCGGGACGTTCGCCGTGACGTCGAAGATCTCGGCGGGCAGCTCGACCGAGCCGGTCGTGGCGCCGCTCGCGTCGCGGACGTCGATCGTGGTCATGCCTTCACCGTCCGCTTCGCCTTGGTCTTGACGGCGGTGCGCACGACGACGAGCCCGCCGACGGGGCCGGGCACCGCGCCCTTGATGAGCAGCAGGCCCTGCTCGGCGTCGACGCGGTGCACCGTGAGGCTCAGCGTCGTCACCTGCTCGTGGCCCATGCGGCCCGCCATCCGGGTGCCCTTGAACACGCGCGCCGGCGTGGCGCAGGCGCCGATGGAGCCCGGCGAGCGGTGCTTGCGCTGGACGCCGTGGCCAGCGCCGAGGCCCTTGAAGTTGTGGCGCTTCATGACGCCCGCGTAGCCCTTGCCCTTCGAGGTGCCGACGACGTCGACCTTGGTGCCGGCCTCGAAGACGTCGGCCGTGAGCTCCTGGCCGATCGTGTACTCGGAGGCGTCGGTCGTCCGCAGCTCGCGCAGGTAGCGCCGCGCGGGAACACCGGCCTTCCGGAAGTGCCCCTGCGTCGGCTTGTTCGCCTTGCGCGGGTCGAGGGCGCCGTACGCGAGCTGCACGGCGCTGTACCCGTCGGTGTCAGGGGTGCGGACCTGGGTCACGACACAGGGCCCGGCCTTCACGACGGTCACCGGGACGATCCGGTTGTTCTCGTCGAAGACCTGGGTCATGCCGAGCTTCTCGCCCAGGATCCCCTTGATCTGCTTCGCCATCGTCAGGGGTCCCTACAGCTTGATCTCGATGTCGACGCCCGCCGGCAGGTCGAGCCGCATGAGCGAGTCCACCGTCTTCGGGGTCGGGTCGATGATGTCGATGAGCCGCTTGTGCGTGCGCATCTCGAAGTGCTCGCGGCTGTCCTTGTACTTGTGCGGCGAGCGGATGACGCAGTAGACGTTCTTCTCCGTCGGCAACGGCACCGGCCCCGCGACCTGCGCACCGGTACGCGTCACCGTCTCCACGATCTTGCGCGCGGAGCTGTCGATGACCTCGTGGTCGTAGGCCTTGAGGCGAATGCGGATCTTCTGTCCCGCCATCTATCTCTCTCTTCTTGGTGCGGCTGCCTGGAGGCGCGGGCCGGAGCCCGCGCCGGGGGTGGGCGGCCGTCGGGGGGATCCGGTGGCGCGACTAAAGCGCTGCGCAGCAGCGCCCTAGCGCCACCGGATCCCCCCGGCGGCCAGTACGACTACTTCAGGATCTTCGTGACGCGCCCGGCGCCGACGGTGCGGCCGCCCTCACGGATCGCGAAGCGAAGCCCCTCCTCCATGGCGATCGGCTGGATCAGCTCGACGCGCATCTCGGTGTTGTCGCCCGGCATGACCATCTCGACGCCCTCGGGGAGGTTGACGACACCGGTCACGTCCGTGGTGCGGAAGTAGAACTGCGGGCGGTAGTTGTTGAAGAACGGGGTGTGCCGGCCGCCCTCGTCCTTGCCGAGGATGTAGACCTGCGCCTCGAACTCCGTGTGCGGCGTGATCGAGCCCGGCTTGACGACGACCTGGCCGCGCTCGACCTCCTCGCGCTTGATGCCGCGGAGGAGCAGGCCGACGTTGTCGCCCGCCATGCCCTGGTCGAGCAGCTTGCGGAACATCTCGACGCCGGTGACCGTCGTCGACATCGTCTTCTCCTTGATGCCGACGATGTCCACGGTCTCGTTGACGTTGACGATGCCGCGCTCGATGCGGCCGGTCACGACGGTGCCGCGGCCGGTGATCGTGAAGACGTCCTCGATCGGCATGAGGAACGGCTTGTCGACGTCGCGGGTCGGCTCCGGGATGGAGGCGTCCACGGCGTTCATCAGCTCGAGGATCGACTCGCCCCACTTGGCGTCGCCCTCGAGCGCCTTGAGCGCCGAGACGCGGACGACCGGGACGTCGTCGCCGGGGAAGTCGTACGAGGAGAGCAGCTCGCGGACCTCGAGCTCGACGAGCTCGAGGATCTCCTCGTCGTCCACGACGTCGGCCTTGTTCAGCGCGACGACGATGTACGGCACGCCGACCTGGCGGGCGAGGAGCACGTGCTCCTTCGTCTGCGGCATCGGGCCGTCGGCGGCGGAGACCACGAGGATCGCGCCGTCCATCTGCGCGGCACCCGTGATCATGTTCTTGATGTAGTCCGCGTGGCCGGGGCAGTCGACGTGGGCGTAGTGCCGGTTGTCGGTCTGGTACTCGACGTGCGCGATCGAGATCGTGATGCCGCGGGCCTTCTCCTCCGGCGCCTTGTCGATCTGGTCGAACGGCGTGAAGGGGTTGAGGTCCGGGTGCGCGTCGTGCAGGACCTTGGTGATGGCCGCCGTCAGCGTCGTCTTGCCGTGGTCGATGTGACCGATGGTGCCGATGTTGACGTGCGGCTTGGTCCGCTCGAACTTCGCCTTCGCCACTTGGTGTCCCTCCTAGGACCGTTCTTCCGGACTGGTACGCGGTCGCGGACTGCTAGTCGTCCTTGACCTGACGCTTCTCGATGATCTCCTTCGCGACGTTCTGCGGAACCTCGGCGTAGGAGTCGAACTGCATGCTGTAGCTCGCGCGGCCCTGGGTCTTCGACCGCAGGTCGCCGACGTAGCCGAACATCTCCGACAGCGGGACCAGGGCGCGGACGACGCGGTTGCCGCCGCGCTCCTCCATCGCCTGGATCTGGCCGCGCCGGCTGTTGAGGTCGCCGATGACGTCGCCCATGTTCTCCTCGGGCGTGGTGACCTCGACGGCCATCATCGGCTCCATGAGCACGGGCTGCGCCTGGCGGGCCGCCTGCTTGAACGCCATCGAGCCGGCGATCTTGAACGCGAGCTCGGAGGAGTCGACCTCGTGGTACGCGCCGTCCTGGAGCGTGACCTTGACGTCGACCAGCGGGTAGCCGGCGAGGATGCCGTACTCCATCGCCTCCTGGCAGCCGGCGTCGACCGCGGGGATGTACTCGCGCGGGATGCGGCCGCCGGTGACCTTGTTCTCGAACTCGTAGCCGCCGCCGTCGCCGCCGGAGGGCTCGAGGTCGATGAGGACCTTCGCGAACTGGCCGGAGCCACCCGTCTGCTTCTTGTGGGTGTACTCGACCTTCTCGACCTTCTTGCGCACGGTCTCGCGGTAGGCGACCTGCGGCTTGCCGACGTTCGCCTCGACCTTGAACTCGCGCTTCATGCGGTCGACGAGGATGTCGAGGTGGAGCTCGCCCATGCCGGCGATGATCGTCTGGCCGGTCTCCTCGTCGGTGCGGACCTGGAACGTCGGGTCCTCCTCGGCGAGGCGCTGGATCGCGGTACCCAGCTTCTCCTGGTCGGCCTTCGACTTCGGCTCGATCGCGACGGAGATGACCGGCGCAGGGAACGTCATCGACTCCAGCACCACGGGGTGGTTGCTGTCGGAGAGCGTGTCGCCCGTGGTCGTCTGCTTGAGGCCGATCACCGCGCAGATCTCGCCGGCACCGACGGACTCGACGTCCTCGCGGTGGTTGGCGTGCATCTTGAGGAGGCGGCCGATCTTCTCCTTGCGCTCCTTGGTGGTGTTCTCCACCTGGACGCCGGACTTCAGCACGCCGGAGTAGACGCGGACGTAGGTCAGCTTGCCGACGTGCGGGTCGGACATGATCTTGAACGCCAGCGCCGAGAGCGGCTCGTCGTCGCTCGGCTTGCGCTCGATCTTCGTCTCCTCGTCGCGCGGCTTGTGGCCCTCGACGGCGCCCACGTCGAGCGGGCTGGGGAGGTAGTCGACGACGGCGTCGAGCATGGGCTGGACGCCCTTGTTCTTGAACGCCGTCCCGCAGAGGACCGGGGTGACCTCGCTCTTCAGCGTGGCGCGGCGGATCGCGACCTTGAGCTGCTCCGTCGTGGGCTCGTTGCCCTCGAGGTACATCTCCATGATCTCGTCGTCGTGGTCGGCCAGCGTCTCGACCAGCCGGTGGCGCCACTCCTCGACGGCCTCGGCGTGGTCGCCGGGGATGGAGACGATGTCGTAGGTGTCGCCCTTGCCGTCGGCCTGCCAGAGCAGGCCCTTCATCTGGACCAGGTCGATGACGCCGCGGAAGTCGCTCTCCACGCCCCACGGGAGCTGGAGCACCAGCGGGACGGCGTTGAGGCGGCTGACGATCATGTCGACGCAGCGGTGGAACTCGGCGCCGACGCGGTCCATCTTGTTGACGAAGCACATGCGCGGGACGCCGTACTTGTCGGCCTGGCGCCACACCGTCTCGCTCTGCGGCTCCACGCCGGCGACCGCGTCGAACACCGCGACCGCGCCGTCGAGGACGCGCAGCGACCGCTCGACCTCGACGGTGAAGTCGACGTGGCCGGGCGTGTCGATGATGTTGATCGTGTGGCCGTTCCACTCGCAGGTCGTCGCGGCCGACGTGATCGTGATGCCGCGTTCCTGCTCCTGCGCCATCCAGTCCATGACCGCGGCGCCCTCGTGCACCTCACCGATCTTGTAGGTGCGCCCGGTGTAGTACAGGATCCGCTCGGTCGTCGTGGTCTTGCCGGCGTCGATGTGCGCCATGATCCCGATGTTCCGGGTCTTGGCGAGGTCCTTGGCCATGAGTGTTCTCTACGTCGCTTCCGTCGTTACCAGCGGTAGTGCGCGAAGGCCCGGTTGGACTCCGCCATCTTGTGCGTGTCCTCGCGGCGCTTGACGCTCGCACCGAGACCGTTGCTCGCGTCGAGCAGCTCGTTGGCGAGGCGCTCAGTCATCGTCTTCTCGCGGCGCGCCCGGCTGTAGCTGACCAGCCAGCGCAGCGCCAGGGTCGTGGAGCGGCCCGCGCGCACCTCGATCGGCACCTGGTAGGTCGCGCCACCGACGCGGCGGCTCTTGACCTCGATCGTCGGCTTCACGTTGTCGAGCGCGCGCTTGAGCGTGACGACCGGGTCGTTGCCGGTCTTCTCGCGGCACTGCTCGAGGGCGCCGTAGACGATCGACTCCGCGGTGGAGCGCTTGCCGTCGAGGAGCACCTTGTTGACGAGGCTGGTGACGATCGGCGAGCCGTAGACCGGGTCGTTGATGACCGGGTGCTTCGGGGCCGGGCCCTTGCGCGGCATTACGCCTTCTCCTTCTTGGCGCCGTAGCGGCTGCGCGCCTGCTTGCGGTTGCGGACGCCCTGCGTGTCGAGGGAGCCGCGGATGATCTTGTAGCGGACGCCGGGGAGGTCCTTCACGCGGCCGCCGCGCACGAGCACGATCGAGTGCTCCTGGAGGTTGTGGCCGACGCCCGGGATGTACGCCGTGACCTCGATCCCGCTGGTCAGACGGACGCGCGCGACCTTGCGAAGGGCCGAGTTCGGCTTCTTCGGGGTGGTCGTGTAGACGCGCGTGCAGACACCGCGGCGCTGGGGGCACGCCTTCAGCGCGGGCGTCTTCGTCTTGTCCGTCTTCACCTGCCGGCCCTTGCGGACCAGCTGCTGGATCGTGGGCAACGCTTCTCCTTGTCGTCCTGCCGCCCCGCCGACCCCCGAGGTCGGGCGTGTCGGGCGCTCGTCCCTCCCCGAGTGCTTCGGGAGGTGGAGGCGCGGCACGCGGACCTGCGAGTGTCCGTCAGGGCGCTCGGAAATGCCCGGACACAGTCCAGGCACAAGGGGGAACCTTACCCAGAGTTGGCGGCGCGGTCAAAGGGATCGGGCTGGGCGGAGCCCGTCGCGGCACGCTCGACGCCGTCAGTATCGGCGCCGCGACGGCCGTGCTGGAGGCGCGACACGCCGGACCGGCGCCGGTACGGCAGGATCCGGCCGTGGTGTGCGCTTCGTTCGTGCTGCTCACCGGCGGCCCCGGCGGCGGGAAGACGACGCTCGTCGAGCACCTGGCCGGGCGCGGGTACGCGACCTCGGCCGAGGCCGGGCGGGCGATCATCCGCGACCAGGCGCTGGTCGGCGGGCCGCTGCGGGCGGACCCGGTGGCGTTCGCGGAGACGATCCTGACCTGGGAGCTGCGGGCGTACCGCGAGGCGAGCGGGCTGACGTTCTTCGACCGGGGCGTGCCGGACGTCGTGGCGTCGTACCTGCTGCTGGACCGCCCGGTGCCGGACCACGTGCTGCGGGCGGCGGAGGTCTGCCGGTACGCGCCGGTGGCGTTCGCGGCGCCGCCGTGGCGGGAGGTCTACGTCAACGACGCCGACCGGACGCAGACCTGGGACGAGGCGGTGCGGACGTACGAGGCGTGCGTGGCGGCGTACGAGCGGTGCGGCTACGAGCTGGTGGCGCTGCCGTTCGCGCCGGTCGGGGAGCGGGCGGCGTTCGTGCTGGGGCGCGTCAGTCCGCCGTCGCCGTGACGACGACCAGCTCGTCGCCGGGCGCGAGGTCCAGCTCGGTCGCCTTCGGCGGGTTGACGACGACCGGCGCCCGGCCGCCGGAGCCGCCGCGCCGGTAGCCGATGGCGATGTCGCCGTGCGCGGCGGCGCCCGCGACGAGGGCCCGCCACGTCGTCCGCCCCGCCGGCGCGACCATCGTCGCGTCGTAGATGGACAGCTCCGCGCCGCCCGCGCCGAGCAGCTCGTCGAACACCTCGCGCAGCTCGGCGTTCTCCGAGAGCTGGACGAGGACGTAGCTGGTGAGCCGGTCGCTCACGACGAAGTCGTCGGCGGCGGTCGTCGGCGCGATCCGGACGTCGTCGGCGTCGAGGAGCTCCGCGACGACGGTCGGCACCGGCTCCCCCTCGCCGCGGCCGCGGAGCACGTGCTGGACCTCCAGCAACGTCAGCAACGTCCGGGCGTCCGACTCGGCGGGCGGCAGCCCGCGGTAGCAGAGCACCACGAGGTGCTCCCACGAACGGTCCGCCAGCAGCTTCGCGAGCATGCCCTCGTCGGTGGTCCGTCCGGGCAGCCACGCCACGTCGAGGGCGGCGACGTCGAACGACGCCGGGGCGGCGGGCACGACCTCCGGGTCGGCGACGACGAGCGCCGCCGCGCCGGGGCAGGCGTACGCGTCCAGCTCGCGCAGGAGGCCGGGCCCCATGTCGTTCCAGCCGAGCACGAGGATCCGGTCCGGCGTGTGCCGCCGCGGGCGCTCCCCCGCGGCCGGCGTGACGGCCGGGCCGCCCGCGCCGCCGAGGACGACGGTGTCGTCGTCCGCGGAGATCGCCACGACGTGGTCGCCGGGCCGCAGCACGAGGTCCATCGGCGGCACCAGCTCGACCCGGCCGTTCGCGTGCCGGACGCCGATGACCGACGAGTCCTCGTACGCCAGCAACGCCTCCGCGAACGTCAGCCCCGCCAGCCGGTCGTCGGTGCCGAAGTAGATCTCGTCGCCCTCGAAGTCGAGCAGCTCCTGGTACACCCACGACAGCCCCGGCTGCCGGCACACCTGCGCGGTGACCCGCGCGAGCACCTCGCTGGACACGACCGGCAGCACCCGGTCCGACGTCGCCTGCCGCAACGACTCCGCGCGCAGCGCGTCGCGGACCTCGACCACCAGCGGCGCCGTCTCCGGCAGGTCGGTGCGCAGCAGCGCGAGCACCGTCTTGACGGCGTACGCGTCGTACGGGTCGTCCTCGGCGGCGAGCACGACGACCGACTTCGCCCGGCCGGGCGTGACGAGCGCGAGGTCGACCGGGTCGAACGGCTTCCCGGTCCGGCAGACCATCCGCGTCCGGCCCGGGTGCGGCACCCAGCGGCGCACCGCCTCGTCCATCTCCTGCTTGTCGACGTCGGCGAGGATGACGACGCTGGCGCGCGTCTGGTTCTCGTTCGCGACGACGAACTCGCCGAGGATCGTCGCGAGCTTCGGCGACCAGCCGAGGACGAGCGTGTGGCCGCTCTCCACGACGAGCGAGCGGCCCCGCCGCAGGTCCGCCAGCTTGCGGTCGATGGCGTTGGCGGTGAGGCCGATCAACGTCGTGACGACGAAGATGCCCACCAGCGTCACGAGCAGCGAGACGGTGCGGAACGGCCAGCCGACGTCGTTGCCGCCGGTGCCCGGGTCGAGGGTGCGGACGAGGCTCGCCCACACGCCCTCGACCAGCCCGCCGTCGGTCTGGCCGTTGACGGGGATGTGGAACAGGCTGATCGCCAGGCCGGCGAGGACGACGACGGCGAGGCTGACGAGCCCGAGCCAGGCGACGAGGACGACCAGGCCGCGCGCGAGCGCGTTGTCGACGGCGTAACGGATGCGCGCGCCCAGCGGCGCGTCCCCACGGCGGGCCACGCCCGCACGCTAACGGAGCCGGGCGGCGGGCGGCGGCGTTCGGCGAGACTGGTGGGGTGACGACGTACCGGCGGCCGACGCGGGAGGAGCAGCTCGCGGCGTACGGCCGCACCCTCCCCGACCTGGTGGCGCCGGGGCTGCGGGTGCTGCTCTGCGGCATCAACCCGGGCCTGATGAGCACCGCGATCGGCCACCACTTCGGCAACCCGGCGAACCGGCTCTGGCCGGTGCTGCACCTGGCCGGGTTCACGCCGCGGCGGCTGCACCCGATGGAGTCGGAGGAGCTGCTCACCTACGGCGTCGGCATCACCAACCTGGTCGCCCGCGCGACGGCGACGGCCGCCGAGCTGACCGCCGCGGAGATCCGCGCCGGCGTGGCGCCGCTGACGGCGCTGGTCGAACACATCGCCCCGGCGTACGTGGCGTTCCTCGGACTGACGTCGTACCGGACGGCGTTCGGGCGCAAGGACGCGGTGGTCGGCGAGCAGCCGGAGACGCTGGGGCCGGCGCGGATCTGGCTGCTGCCGAACACGAGCGGGCTCAACGCCCACTACCAGCTCCCGCAGCTCGCGGCGGCGTTCCGCGAGCTGCGGGAGGCGGCGTTCCCCTGAGCTACGCCACGACCGAACGCAGCCGTGCCCGGCGCTGCGCCGGAACGGCGCGGGCGACGGCGGCGGCGCCGAGCCGCTCGGCGAGCTCGTCGGCGGGCAGCGGCCGCGAGTACAGGTACCCCTGGCCGGTGTCGCAGCCGAGCTCGCGGAGCACGTCCGCCTGGACGGTCTCCTCGATGCCCTCGGCGACGGTGCGCAGCCCGCGGGAGCGGGCCAGCGCGACGATGGCCCGGACGATGTCCGCCTGCTCCGACTCGGCCGCCTCCAGGTCCATGACGAACGACCGGTCGATCTTGAGCACGTCCACCGGGAACTGGTTGAGGTAGCCGAACGACGAGTAGCCGGTGCCGAAGTCGTCGATCGCGACCTTGACGCCCAGCTCGCGCAGCGCGGTGAGCTGGCCGCGGACGACGTCGACATCGGCGGCGAGGACGCTCTCGGTGATCTCCAGCGTCAGGTCGCCCGCGTCGATGCCGGAGTCGGCGACGGCCGCGCGGACCTGGGCCAGGAGGCCGGGGTGCTCGAGCTGGCGGATGGACAGGTTGACGCTCATCCGCGGGCGGATGCCGTACTCGCGCTGCCAGGCGGCGAGCTGCTCGCAGGCGGTGACGAGCACCCACTGGCCGAGCGGCACGATGTCGCCGGTCTCCTCCGCGATGGGCACGAAGACGTTCGGCGGCACCAGCCCGCGCTCCGGGTGCTGCCAGCGCACCAGCGCCTCGAAGCCCTCCAGGTCGCCGTTCGCCATCGACACGATCGGCTGGTACACCAGGCGGAACTGCCGCTGCGCGACGGCCGCGGCCAGGTCGCCCTTGAGCTCCAGCCGCTCGCGGAACAGCTCGTCCATGCCGGGCTCGTAGACCTGCACGCGGTTCTTGCCGCGCGTCTTCGCCAGGTACATGGCGACGTCGGCGCGGCGCAGCAGCACCTCGGTCGACACCTTCTCGTCGCGGCGGACGACGAGGCCGACGGTGGCGGTGACGTGGAGCTGGCGCCCGTCGACCACGAACGGCTCGGCGAACGTCGCGCCGAGCCGGCGCGCGACCTCGACCGCGTCCTGCGGGTCGATGCCGTCGAGCAGCACGCCGAACTCGTCGCCGCCGAGCCGCGCGGCGGTGTCCTGCGCCCGCAGGCACGCCTCCAGCCGGCCGGCGACGGCGCGCAGCAGGGTGTCGCCCGCGACGTGGCCGAGGCCGTCGTTGACGGTCTTGAAGTCGTCCAGGTCGACGTAGAGGACGGCCGTCGTCGACGGCGTGCGCGCGTCGCGGGCCAGCGCCTGCGTGACGCGGTCGAGGAACAGCGTGCGGTTGGCGAGGCCGGTGAGGCCGTCGTGCAGCGCCAGCCGGCGCAGCTCCGCCTCCAGCGTCTTGCGGTCGGTGACGTCGCGGCCGTTGAGGACGATGCCGGCGACGCCGGGCTCGCGCCGCAGGTCGCTCGCGGTGAACTCCACGATCGCCCAGTCGCCGTTGCGACGGCGGACGCGGACCTCGCGGGTGAACGGCGGGAACGAGTCGCTGCGGTCGAGCGGCAACGCCGCCAGGTCGTCGTCGTGCACGAGCACCGCGCCGTTGGTGCCGGCGATCTCGTCCGGCAGGTAGCCGAGGACGCGGGTGACGGACGGGCTGACGTAGCTGATGTGCGCCTGCTGGTCGAGCACGACGACGACGTCGCTCGCGTGCTGCACCAGCGACCGGAACCGCGCCGCGCTCTCCTGGAGCTCGAGCTGCGCGCGCTTGCGGTCGGTGATGTCGCGGAAGTGGACGACGACGCCGGACACCTCGGGCTCGTCCAGCAGGTTCTCGGCGACGACCTCGAACCAGCGCCACGAGCCGTCCGCGTGCCGGAACCGCGACTCGATCGGCTCCCGCGCGCCGGCCGACGCCCAGACGACGTCGAGCAGGCTGCCGGCGAGGAACCGGTCGTCCGGGTGGATGCGGTCGAACGGGTGCTTGCCGAGCAGCTCCTCGTCGGTCACGCCGAGCAGGTGCTCGCAGGCGGGGCTGGCGAACGTCACGCTGCCCGCGCCGTCGACCAGCGTGACGAGGTCGGAGCCGTTCTCGACCAGGGCGCGGAAGCGGCGTTCGTGCTTGCGGCGCGCGATCTCCTCGGCGAGGGCGTTCGCCTCGAGCGCGACGGAGAGCTGGTCGGCGAGCGAGCAGACGCCGCCGACGACCTCGAACGCCACGGGCTTGTCGGTCGTGACGACGAACGCGCCGCGGACCGCGCCGCGCGCGACGAGCGGCACGACCAGCACCTGGCGGGGGCGGTCGCCGCCGGCGACGTCGACCGCGACGGTGCGCGCGGTGCGCCAGACGCTCTCGGCGACCGCCGGCGCGAGCTCGGCGCACGCGGCGAGGTCGACGACGTTGCCGACTGCGCGGTCGGCGGCGTGGCCGACGCTGGCGACGACGCGCAGCTCGCCGCCGTCGAGCGTGGCGACGCTGGCGCGGCCGGTGGAGCCGGTGCCGACCATGCGCGCGACGGTCTCGACCGCGACGGCCCGCATCGCGTCGGCGTCGAGCGTGCCGGCGAACGACGCCGCGGCCGCCCGCAGCACCGCCTCGCGCGCCGCCTTCCGCTCCTTCGAGCGGACCAGGCCGGCGAGGCGGCTGAGCACGAGCATCGCCATGACGACGGAGCCGACGGCGTAGACGGCGGTGCCGCCGCCGCGGGTGACCTGCCAGGCGAGCATGCCGGGCACCAGGATCATCGCCACGAACAGCGTCGCCAGCCGGGCGCGGGTGAGCCGGACCTCGTGCGGCGGCGGCCGCTCGGCGAGCAGCGCCATCGACGGGTGCATCGCGGCGGTCGCGAGGAGCACGTAGGAGGCGGCGGACGTGACGAACGTCCACGGCCCCAGCGTGATGCCCATCGTCTCGACGGTGACGAGCGCGTCGGCGAGCAGCGCCATCGCCCACGCGCCGCCGAGCAGGTAGTAGCTCTGGTTGCGGCGGCCGCCGCCGACGGCGAGCCGGACGGTGACGCCGACGAGAACGAGGTCGCAGAGCGTGTAGGCGACGCTGAGCGTCTTCTGCAACGCGTCCATGTAGATCGACTCCACGTACGGCATGAGCACGTACTGGGTGACGAAGACGCCGAGGCAGGTGACGAGGATGAGCGCGTCGAGCAGGTTGTCGCCCTCGACCTGCGCCTTGCGCCGGCGCACCAGGGCGAGGACGCCGCCGATCAGCAGCGCGTACCCCACGTAGTAGACGGGGTCCGCCGGGGACGGGAACGGCTTCGGCTGCCCGATGACGGCGGCGTGCCCGGCGCGGACGAGCTGCGCCGCGATGAACATCAGCGCGCCGTACCGGAGCAGCGTCCACGGGCGCGTGTGGGTGCCGGCCCACGCGCGGGTGCCGCGGCGCATGGCGACGACGGCGACGCCGCTGATCGCGAGCGCGAGGATCGGCTGGATGCCTGCGGGGACGACGCCGACGGCCGCGACGGCAACCACGCCCACGGCCAGGAAACGGCGCCAGCTCGATGAAGTCATGTGGCGCAGTTCGGCCAGTAAGGCAACGGCCGTGAGCGTGTCGGCACCGATCTGATCCCGTGGTGCGCGAAGTCAGGGCTTCGGTCCCGCGGGCGAGGTGGGCCGACCGGGCCATGCGCCTGGTCCCACTAGGCCAATTTCCGGAATGGGACTACTCCGCGCTCAAGACTCCGTACAGAGTGTGACCCGCTGGCAGGTACTTTCCGTGACGCGGCGACCACCCAGCGCCACGTCCATCCGCAACGGAGGAACCCCATGACCACGGCTGTACTGGCCCCCGCCCCGGCCCCGGTGCGCGTTCCGGCCCGGGTCGCGCGGCTGACGGAGGTGCCGGACGACCTCGCCGAGCAGTTCCTCGCCGTGTACCGCGCGGCGTTCGCGCCGCTCGAGACGCGCTCCGCGGCGCGGCAGTCGCTCACCGACGACGAGTTCCGCGCGGAGATGCGCGACGCGCGCGTCACCAAGCTGGTCGCGTTCGACGAGAACGGCGACGCCGGGGCGATGGCCATCGTCGCCACCGACCTCGCGGTCGTGCCGTGGATCTCCGTGCCGTACTACGCCCACCGCTTCCCCGAGCACTTCGCCCGCGGCGCCGTCTACTACGTCAACGCGGCCGTCGTCCGGCCGGACCGCCAGGGCGGCCCGTGGACGAAGGCCGTGCTCGAGGAGCTCTACCGATTCGTGGCGGAGCGGCGCGCGGTCATGGCGTTCGACTGCTGCGGCTACAACGTCGACACGGTGAAGCTGGTCGAGGCGACCGCCCGCGCCGCGCACCGGATCGCGCACGTCGAGACCCACGAGCTGGACCAGCAGCGCTACTACGCGTTCGACATGGCGGGAGGCCTGCGATGACCAGCGAGCTGATCCTGCCCGACGTCGCGCCCGCCCGGCTGCGGACGCGCACCATCGAGATCGCCTGCGGCACCGGCACCGGGCCGAACACGCTCGCGGCGTTCGACGGCGCCCTGCGCGCCACCGGCATCGCGAACTTCAACCTGCTGCGGCTGTCGTCGGTGATCCCGCCGGAGACCGAGGTGCGGGCGATGGAGGGGCCGGTGTCGCCGATCATCGGCGAGTGGGGTGACCGCCTCTACGTCGTCATGGCCGAGCAGCGCGTCACCGAGCCCGGCGCGGAGGCGTGGGCCGGCATCGGCTGGGTGCAGAACGCCGAGACCGGCAAGGGGCTGTTCGTCGAGCACGAGGGGCATGACGAGGGCAGCGTCCGCGGCGACATCCTCGACAGCCTCGGCGCGCTGGTCGAGGGGCGTCCGGACGAGACGTTCGGGGAGCCGAACTTCGTGCTCCACGGCGCCGTCTGCGACGGCACCCCCACCTGCGCGCTCGCGGTCGCCGTCTACGAGACGGCGCCGTGGTCGATCGACCTCACCGGCTGCGCGTAGACGTGGTCTCCGCCAGGGCGGCCAGGCGTTCGAGAGAGCGCCTGGCGCTCGGCTTCTTCACGACCGGAAGCACCGCGTAGAACAGCAGGCGTTGCGCCGGCGACAGGTTCGTCGCCGTGATCGTCCGGGTGACCGTCGTCCCGGTGCCGTCGGGCACGAGCGCGAACTCGTGCTCGTACGTCCCCGTCGCGTCGGTCGCGCGGAACGCGAACCGGCTCGGCTCGGCGGAGGCCAGGACGTCGAGCCGGGCCCGGAACTCCCGGCCCTTCGCGGTCGCCACCGACTCGTAGCCGCCGCCCGTCGCGGGCGAGACGGTGACGTCGTCGGCGGACCACTCGCCGTGCCTCGTGAGGTCGGCGACGAGCGGCCAGACCTGGGCCGGCGCGGCATCGGTACGGACGGTGGAGATGTACTTCGGCACGGGTCACGCCCTCCGTGGGAGCCGGAGCCGTTCCAGCGGCAGGAACGCCAGCAGGCAGACGACCGTCGGCAGGAAGTGGATGCGGATCGTCAGGTACGTCGCGACGTGGAACGACAGGAGCACCGCGAGCGCGGCCGCCCTGGCCCGCCCGCGCACGAGGAACAGTACCGGCGTCGCCGCCTCCAGCAGGAGCAGCCCCCACTGCGCGGCGACGAGCAGGTGCGGGTGCGCCAGCAGCCGCACGCCGAGGTCGGTGCCGCGCCGGCTCAGCGCCCAGTAGAACGTCGCGCTGTTCGGCCACCCCCAGCCGCCGTGGCGGATCTTCGCGTACGCCGAGAGGAAGTACGTCGCCACCGCGGCGAGCTGGATGCAGCGCAGCGTCCACGCGGCCGCCTCGCTCCGGATATCGCGGTCGATGCCGCGCGTCGCCCCGGCGAGCGGCAGCACGAACAGCGCCACCACCAGGCCGAGCTGGTCGTGGTCGACCTTGCCGTACGAGTACGCCAGGAACATCCAGTCCAGGTACGCCAGCGCCACCACCCAGCCGGCCGCGCGCCGCGCGTGACCGGTGGCCGCGACCAGGCTGCCGGCGATGAGCACGACCCGCAGCGTCTGCGCGTACGCCGGCGTCGGCGCCGGCAGGAGCAGCAGCCGCGGGATCAGCACCGGGCGGTACAGCACCGCGGGCGCGTACGCGTGGGGCACCACGTCGTTGACGAGCATGAGGACGCTGAACGGCACGAACAGGTACAGCACGACCCGCAGCACCGCGACCCGGCGCACCGGCTCCGGCCGGAACCAGAACGCCGCCACCCGCGCCGCCAGGCCGCCGCCGCCTTCCGCCGCCGGCACCGCGACGGCGGTCACCGCACGGTCCAGGTGGCGAGCGTCTCGGTGCGTTCGCCGACCTTCACCGCGTGGCGCAGCAGGATCTGCCGCACCTTGATCGTCAACGTCGTGAACTGCGGCTGCTCCGGGTGCAGGCGGCGTTGCGCCTCGGCCACCGCCTGGAGCCGCGACGGGTCGGCGCGGATCAGGTCGAGCTGCCCCTCGATCTCGGCGCGGCCGATACCGACGCCCTCCGGCGTGAGCAGCACCTTCACCGTCGTGCCGGCCGTCGTCGTCGCCTCGATGTAGAGGTCGGGGACGGTGCCGTTCGGGTCGGCCGCGAACGCGTACTGCACCATCGGCCCGAACGGGAAGTGGTCGTCGCGGCCCCACACCGTGCCGTACGCGAGCCCGGCGAGCACCAGCCCGGCCGCGCCGAGCCGCAGCGCGCGCCCGCGCGCCGACAACGCGATCTCGACCCCCACGGCGGCCCTCCCTTCCCGGGAGGATAGGACCGCACCGCGTCAACGGCCGCGAACCCGCGTCAGTACGTGTCCTCGGCCTCGGCGCGGCGCTGGAGGTACTCGTGGAAGCGGGGGGCCGTGTACTCGTACTGGCCCTTCCGGATGCGGTACAGGACGCCCGCCTCCACCAGCCGGCCGAGCAGCACGTTCACGTTGCCCGGCTGCTTCTTCGTGACGCCGTTGAGGTCCGCTACCCGCAACGGCGGATAGCCGCACCGGGCGGCGCTCACCAGCAGGTCCTGCTCCGCGGGCGTCAGCGTATGGACGCGCGGCTCGTAGAAGTCGCGGTCGAGGCGCCGGTAGATGTGCGGCTCGACAGCGTGGAGCAGCTCGAGGTCGAACCGCGACCGCCGCGCGTCCTCGGCGGCGTCCCAGAGCTCCGCACCCCAGAGCTGGATGAAGTACGGGTACCCCTCGACGGTCCGCAGCACGGTGTCCACGAGCGCCGGTTCGGCCTCGACGGCGGTGTCGGTCAACGGCCGGACGAACGCGTCGGTGGCCGCGCCGGCGGCGAGGGAACCGATGTGCTCGCCACGAAACATGCGTTCGGTGTACGTGCGTGCGTGCAGCAGGTTGCCGGTCAGCGTCGGCAGGCCGCAGAGCACCAGCCCGATCGGCACCTCCGCCTTCTGGAGGGCACTCACCGCCGCGATCAGCATCGAGAGGGGGTGCTCCCCGTCGCGGTGGGTGTCGTCGCGCAGCACCTGGGCCTCGTCCAGCAGCAGCACGAAGCCGTCGCGCCCCTTCTCCAGCGCGAGCTCGGTCGTCTCGAACAGCGTCCGCGACAGGTCGATCCCGTGCGGGCCGCCCTGGTCGAACGTGAGCGTGATGTCCTCGAACTTCACCCCGATGCTGCGCACCGCGCCGACCGCCGCGCCGAGCCGTGCCCGCACCCACGCCGACTTCGACAGTGACTCCTGGGTCCGCTTGGCCACCCCGGCCACCGCCTTGAGCAGCATCCCCTCGGTGTTGTGGCGCGGCTCCAGCTCCAACGTTGCCGTCGCCCACTCGGCCTGGTCGGCGACGTTCGCGAACTCGCGGAGGAGCACGGTCTTGCCGACACCACGCAGCCCCGTGAGCCGCATGTTCGCCGGGATCTCCGGGGCCGCCCGCAGGACCGCGCGGAAGTCGCGGATCTCCGCCTCTCGGCCGGCGAGGTGCAACGGCAGGGTGCCGACGCCGGGCCGGTACGGGTTCTTCCCCAGGAACAAAGACATTACAGAGACTCCTTTAGGTTCCTCAAACCTAAAGGACTCTCTGTAAGGACTGCAACTACGGGCACCAACACGCCGCGAGGCCCGGCTCCCTCGGAAGGGGCCGGGCCTCGCGGGTCGTGCGGGGTCTAGCGGAAGTCGCGGTCGTAGCCGAACTCCTCCAGCGGGACGGCCTGGCCGGACCCGGTGCCGAACGCGTACTCGCCGTCGTCGGTCCACGCGTTCGCGTAGACCTGCTGGCGGGCCTCCTCGGTCGGCTCCACCCGGATGTTGCGGTACCGGTTGATGCCGGTGCCGGCCGGGATGAGCTTGCCGATGATGACGTTCTCCTTGAGGCCGAGCAGCGAGTCGCTCTTGGCGGAGATCGCCGCGTCGGTGAGGACGCGGGTGGTCTCCTGGAACGACGCGGCGGACAGCCACGACTCGGTCGCGAGCGACGCCTTCGTGATGCCCATGAGGACCGGGCGGCCGGAGGCCGGCTCGCCGCCCTCGCCGACGATGCGCCGGTTCTCGGCCTCGAACTTCGCCCGCTCGGCGAGCTGCCCGGGGAGGAACTCCGTCTCGCCCGACTCGAGCACCGAGACCCGCTTGAGCATCTGCCGCACGATGATCTCGATGTGCTTGTCGTGGATCGACACGCCCTGCGACCGGTACACCTCCTGCACCTCGGCGACGAGGTGCTGCTGCACGGCGCGCGGGCCGAGGATGCGCAGGACGTCGTGCGGGTCCATGGCGCCCTCGGTGAGCTTCTCGCCCACGTTGACGTGGTCGCCCTCGGCGACGCGCAGCCGCTGGCGGCGGCTGATCTTGTCGATGACGATCTCGTCGCTGCCGTCGTCCGGGACGACGATGATCTTCCGGAGCTTCTCCGCGTCCTCGATGCGGACCCGGCCGGTCGCCTCGGCGATCGGCGCCTTGCCCTTCGGGACCCGCGCCTCGAACAGCTCGACCACACGCGGCAGGCCGTGCGTGATGTCCTCGCCGGCGACACCGCCGGTGTGGAACGTCCGCATGGTGAGCTGCGTGCCCGGCTCGCCGATCGACTGGGCGGCGACGATGCCGACCGCCTCGCCGACGTCGACGAGCTTGCCGGTCGCGAGCGAACGGCCGTAGCACATCGCGCAGCAGCCCTGCTTGGCCTCGCAGGTGAGGACCGAGCGGACCTTGACCTCCTCGACGCCCATCCCGATGAGGCGGGAGATGACGAGGTCGCCGAGGTCGGTGCCCGCCGGGACGGTCTCGCCCTTGGCGGTGATCTCCTCGGCCAGCGTCCGCGCGTACACGCCGGTCTCGACGTGCTGGTCGCGGACCAGCTCGCCGTCCTTGCCGACGGCCGCGATCCGCATCGGGAAGCCGCGCTCGGTGCCGCAGTCCTCCTCGCGGATGATGACGTCCTGCGAGACGTCGACCAGGCGCCGGGTGAGGTAGCCCGAGTCGGCGGTGCGCAGCGCGGTGTCGGCGAGGCCCTTGCGGGCGCCGTGGGTGGAGATGAAGTACTCCAGCACGGTCAGGCCCTCGCGGAAGTTCGCCTTGATCGGCCGCGGGATGATCTCGCCCTTCGGGTTGGCGACGAGACCACGCATGCCGGCGATCTGCCGGACCTGCATCATGTTCCCTCGGGCGCCGGAGTTCACCATCATGAACACCGGGTTCATCTTCGGGAAGTTCGCCTCCATGGCCCGCGCGACCTCGGCGGTGGCCTTGGTCCAGATCTCGATCAGCTCCTGGCGGCGCTCGTCGTCGGTGATGACGCCCCGCTGGAACTGCTTCTCGATCTTGTCGGCCTCCTTCTCGTGCTTGTCGAGGATGGCGGCCTTCTCCGGCGGCGTGACGACGTCGTCGATCGCGATCGTGACGCCGGCGCGGGTCGCCCAGTGGAACCCGGCCGCCTTCAACGCGTCCAGCGTCGCCGCGACCTGCACCTTCGGGTACCGCTCGGCGAGGTCGTTGACGATCTCCGACAGCTTGCGCTTGGAGACCTCGGCGTCCACGAACGGGTAGTCCGCCGGCAGCGCCTCGTTGAACAGGCACCGGCCGAGCGTCGTCTCCAGGCGGAGGTACGTCTCGCCCTCGACGTCGGTGTCGCCCCGCTCCGCCTCGACGTAGCCCACGGGCGGCGTCACGTCCTTCAGGCGGACGGTGATCTTCGCCTGGAGGTCGAGCTCGCGGTTGTCGTACGCCATCAGCGCCTCGGCCACGGACCCGAACGTCCGCCCCTCGCCCGGCGCGCCGTCCTTGCCGGCGGTCAGGTAGAAGATGCCGAGCACCATGTCCTGCGTCGGCGACGTGATCGGGCGGCCGTGGGCCGGCGACAGGATGTTGTTCGAGGACAGCATGAGGATGCGGGCCTCGGCCTGCGCCTCCGCGGACAGCGGCAGGTGCACGGCCATCTGGTCGCCGTCGAAGTCGGCGTTGAACGCCGTGCAGACGAGCGGGTGGATCTGGATGGCCTTGCCCTCGACGAGTTGCGGCTCGAACGCCTGGATGCCCAGGCGGTGCAGCGTGGGCGCGCGGTTGAGCAGCACCGGGTGCTCGGTGATGACCTCTTCCAGCACGTCCCACACGACCGGGCGGGCGCGCTCGACCATGCGCTTGGCGCTCTTGATGTTCTGCGCGTGGTTGAGGTCGACCAGCCGCTTCATGACGAACGGCTTGAACAGCTCGAGCGCCATCTGCTTCGGCAGGCCGCACTGGTGCAGCTTGAGCTGCGGGCCGACGACGATGACCGAACGGCCGGAGTAGTCGACGCGCTTGCCCAGGAGGTTCTGGCGGAACCGGCCCTGCTTGCCCTTGAGCATGTCGGACAGCGACTTGAGCGGGCGGTTGCCCGGGCCGGTCACCGGCCGGCCGCGGCGGCCGTTGTCGAACAGCGCGTCGACGGCCTCCTGCAGCATCCGCTTCTCGTTGTTGACGATGATCTCGGGCGCGCCGAGGTCGAGCAGCCGCTTGAGGCGGTTGTTGCGGTTGATGACGCGGCGGTACAGGTCGTTCAGGTCGCTCGTCGCGAACCGGCCACCGTCGAGCTGGACCATCGGCCGCAGGTCCGGCGGGATCACCGGCACGCAGTCGAGGACCATGCCCATCGGGCTGTTCCGGGTGTTGAGGAACGCCGACACGACCTTGAGCCGCTTGAGGGCGCGGGCCTTCTTCTGGCCCTTGCCGGACCGGATCGTCTCGCGCAGCGACTCCGCCTCGGCCTCGAGGTCGAAGTTCTCCAGCAGCCGCTGGAGCGCCTCGGCGCCCATGCCGCCGGTGAAGTAGTCGCCGAACCGGTCGCGCAGCTCGCGGTAGAGGATCTCGTCCGCGACGAGCTGCTTGACCTCGAGCCGGCGGAACGTGTCGAGCACCTCGTCGAGGCGGTCGAGCTCGCGCTGCGCGCGGTCGCGGATCTGCTTCGCCTCGCGCTCGGCCGCGTCGCGGACCTTGCGCTTCTGGTCGCCCTTGGCGCCCTCGGCCTCGAGCGCGGCGATGTCGCCCTCGAGCTTCTTGGCGCGGGTGTCGAGCGCGACGTCGCGGTTCTTCTCGATCTGCTCGCGGTCGAGCGCGACGCGCTTCTCGATCGAGGGGAGGTCGCGGTGGCGCGCGTCGGTGTCGACCGACGTGATCAGGTACGCCGCGAAGTAGATGATCTTCTCGAGGTCCTTGGGCGCCAGGTCGAGCAGGTACCCGAGGCGCGACGGGACGCCCTTGAAGTACCAGATGTGCGTGACCGGCGCGGCCAGCTCGATGTGGCCCATCCGCTCACGCCGCACCTTGGCGCGGGTGACCTCGACGCCGCAGCGTTCGCAGATGATGCCCTTGAACCGGACCCGCTTGTACTTCCCGCAGTAGCACTCCCAGTCGCGGGTCGGGCCGAAGATCTTCTCGCAGAAGAGCCCGTCCTTCTCCGGCTTGAGGGTGCGGTAGTTGATGGTCTCCGGCTTCTTGACCTCGCCGTGGCTCCAGGTACGGATGTCGTCAGCAGTCGCGAGGCCGATGCGAAGCTCGTCGAAGAAGTTGACGTCGAGCACGAAGTTCCTTCTCTCTTATGAGTCAGGTCTGAGGGACGGACTGCCTGTGCCTCAGACCTCCTCCACCGAGCTCGGCTCCCGACGGGACAGGTCGATCCCGAGCTCCTCGGCCGCGCGGAAGACGTCCTCGTCGGTGTCCCGCATCTCGATCTGCATGCCGTCGCTGCTGAGCACCTCGACGTTGAGGCAGAGCGACTGCATCTCCTTGATGAGGACCTTGAACGACTCGGGGATGCCCGGCTCGGGGATGTTCTCGCCCTTGACGATGGCCTCGTAGACCTTCACGCGGCCGAGCACGTCGTCGGACTTGATCGTGAGCAGCTCCTGGAGGGCGTAGGCGGCGCCGTACGCCTCCAGCGCCCACACCTCCATCTCGCCGAACCGCTGGCCGCCGAACTGGGCCTTACCGCCCAGCGGCTGCTGCGTGATCATCGAGTAGGGGCCGGTCGACCGGGCGTGGATCTTGTCGTCGACCAGGTGGAGCAGCTTCAGGATGTAGATGTATCCGACCGAGATCGGCTCGCGGAACGGCTCGCCGGTGCGGCCGTCGAACAGCCGCGCCTTGCCGGACGAGCCGATGAGCTGCTGGCCGTCGCGGTTGGCGAGGGTCGAGCCGAGGAGGCCGGTGATCTCCTCCTCGCGCGCGCCGTCGAAGACCGGCGTGGCGACGTTCTGCCCGGGCTCGCCCTTGAACGCGTCCTTGGGCAGGCGGGCGGCCCAGTCCGGCTTGCCGTCGACCGTCCAGCCGGTCTTGGCGACCCAGCCGAGGTGCGTCTCGAGCACCTGGCCGACGTTCATGCGGCCGGGGACGCCGAGCGGGTTGAGCACGATGTCGACCGGCGTGCCGTCCTCGAGGAACGGCATGTCCTCCTGCGGGAGGATCTTCGCGATGACGCCCTTGTTGCCGTGGCGGCCGGCCAGCTTGTCTCCGTCGGTGATCTTGCGCTTCTGCGCGACGTAGACGCGGACCAGCTCGTTGACGCCCGGGGGCAGCTCGTCGCCGTCCTCGCGCGAGAACACGCGGACGCCGATGACCTTGCCGGACTCGCCGTGCGGGACCTTGAGGGAGGTGTCGCGGACCTCGCGGGCCTTCTCGCCGAAGATCGCGCGCAGCAGCCGCTCCTCCGGCGTCAGCTCGGTCTCGCCCTTCGGCGTGACCTTGCCGACCAGCACGTCGCCCGGCGTCACCTCGGCGCCGATGCGGATGATGCCGCGCTCGTCGAGGTCCGCCAGGACCTCCTCGGAGACGTTCGGGATGTCCCGGGTGATCTCCTCGGCGCCGAGCTTGGTGTCGCGGGCGTCGACCTCGTGCTCCTCGATGTGGATCGAGGTCATGACGTCGTCCTGCACGAGGCGCTGCGACAGGATGATCGCGTCCTCGTAGTTGTGGCCCTCCCACGGCATGAACGCGACGAGCAGGTTCTTGCCGAGCGCCATCTCGCCGTTGTCGGTGCAGGGACCGTCGGCGATGACCTGGCCGGCCTCGATCCGCGCGCCCTCCTCGACGATGGGCTTCTGGTTGATGCAGGTGCCCTGGTTGCTGCGGCGGAACTTGTGCAGCCGGTACGTCTGGCGCGTGCCGTCGTCGGCGAGCACCTGGATGTAGTCGGCGGACAGCTCCTCGACCACGCCGCCCTTCTCGGCCACGACGACGTCGCCGGCGTCCTTGGCGGCGCGGGCCTCCATGCCGGTGCCGACCAACGGCGCCTCGCTGCGCAGCAGCGGGACCGACTGGCGCTGCATGTTCGAGCCCATGAGCGCGCGGTTGGCGTCGTCGTGCTCCAGGAACGGGATCATCGCGGTCGCGACCGACACCATCTGGCGCGGCGAGACGTCCATGTAGTCGACGTCAGCGGGCTCGATGTAGTCGACCTCGCCGCCCTTGCGGCGGACGAGCACCTTCGCGTTGAGGAAGTTGCCCTTCGTGTCGATCGGCTCGTTCGCCTGGGCGATGACGTGCCGGTCCTCCTCGTCGGCCGTGAGGTAGTCGACCTGGTCGGAGACCTTGCCCTTCACGACCTTGCGGTACGGCGTCTCGACGAAGCCGTACGGGTTGACCCGCGCGTACGTCGACAGCGAGCCGATGAGACCGATGTTCGGGCCTTCCGGCGTCTCGATCGGGCACATCCGGCCGTAGTGCGACGGGTGGACGTCGCGGACCTCGAAGCCGGCGCGCTCGCGGGACAGACCGCCGGGGCCCAGCGCCGACAGGCGGCGCTTGTGGGTCAGGCCGGCGAGCGGGTTGGTCTGGTCCATGAACTGGCTGAGCTGGGAGGTCCCGAAGAACTCCTTGATGCTCGCCACGACCGGGCGGATGTTGATCAGCGTCTGCGGCGTGATCGCCTCGACGTCCTGGGTCGTCATCCGCTCGCGGACCACGCGCTCCATGCGGGCGAGGCCGAGGCGGACCTGGTTCTGGATCAGCTCGCCGACGGTGCGCAGGCGGCGGTTGCCGAAGTGGTCGATGTCGTCGGTCTCGTACCCCGCCTCGCCGGCGTGCAGCCTGACGATGTACTCGATGGTGCCGATGACGTCGTCCTCGGTGAGCACGCCCTGGGTCAGCGGCAGCTCCAGACCGAGCTTCTTGTTCACCTTGTAGCGGCCGACCTTCGCCAGGTCGTAGCGCTTCGGGTTGAAGAAGAGGTTGTCGAGCAGCGTCTGCGCCGACTCGCGCGTCGGCGGCTCGCCCGGACGCAGCTTGCGGTAGATGTCGAGTAGCGCGTCCTCCTGACCCGTGGTGTGGTCCTTCTCCAGGGTGACGCGCATCGACTCGTAGTCGCCGAAGCGCTCGAGGATCTTCGCGTCGTCCCAGCCCAGGGCCTTGAGCAGCACGGTGACCGACTGGCGGCGCTTGCGGTCGATGCGCACGCCGACGGTGTCGCGCTTGTCGACCTCGAACTCCAGCCAGGCGCCGCGGCTCGGGATCACCTTGCAGCCGTAGACGTCCTTGTCGGACGTCTTGTCGATCGTCTTGTCGAAGTAGACGCCCGGCGAGCGGACGAGCTGCGACACGACGACGCGCTCGGTGCCGTTGATGACGAACGTGCCCTTCGGCGTCATGAGCGGGAAGTCGCCCATGAACACCGTCTGGCTCTTGATCTCGCCGGTGCCGTGGTTGGTGAACTCCGCCGTGACGAACATCGGCGCGGAGTACGTCATGTCCTTGTCCTTGCACTCCTCGACGGAGTACTTGGGCGGCTCGAAGCGGGGGTCGCGGAACTCGAGCGACATCGAGTCGCTGAAGTCCTTGATCGGGGAGATCTCGGCCAGGATCTCCTCGAGGCCGCACTCCGTCGGCGTCGGGAGGCCCTCGTCCTGGGCCTTCGCGACGCGCGCGCGCCAGGCGTCGTTGCCGACGAGCCAGTCGAACGACTCGACCTGGAGAGCGAGGAGGTTCGGGACCTCAAGAGGTTCGGTGATCTTGGCGAAGGAGATACGGGCGGAGTTGCGGGTGGAAGCCAACGAACGTCCTTCCGAGCCTGGTTGAGCCTGGGCACACGAGTTGCCCTCCAGGTCGGCTACCGCCATATGAAGCGACCAGAGGGTGGACAGCGCAAAAGGGCAGTCTAGCCGGGCGCTAGACCGCTGTCGAGCCGAACCTGATGCTGGTGTCCACAGTCGCCGCCCAGGATGCGGGCTGCGCGCCCCGCCGTCAACCCCTTGCGCGACGCGGCGCGGTCTGCTGGGGTGTGCGCCGCCCGGTCCCCCGTTTCCGGGCCATCCCCTACGTTCCCGGAGGAACCCCCAGATGTCCCCCACGCTCCGCCGCGCTCTCACGCGCCTGGTGCTCGCCGGCGTCACCGCCACCGCGGCACTCACCGCCACCGCCCCCGCCGCGAACGCCGCCGCGTCGGGCGACCGCGTCGTGCTCGTCGCCGACAGCGTCGTCACGACCTCCGGGTCGTGGGTCGGCCTGCACGCCATCGCCGAGGGCTCCGGCGGCGGGTACCAGATCTCGATCTTCGAGAACGGCACCCTGATCCAGACCTGCTACTCGACCGCCTGCGACACCACGGTCGCGCACGACCGCGGCACGTACACCTACACCGCGTACCTCGCGCAGTACTGGCAGAGCCCGCCCACGTCGTACAACGCGAAGTCGAACGCCGTCTCCGTCTCGTGGACCTCGCTCAGCCCGACCGACTGCACGCCGACCCAGGGCGTCGTCGCCTGCCTCACGCCGGGCGCCGAGCTCCAGCGCGTCCACGTCCTCGTGCCGGCGGTCGTGCCCGGCATCACCGTCCACGTCGCCGGCTACCTCGACCTCTACGCGTTCACGGTCGCCGACGTCACGGTCACGCTGCCGTGCGTCGTGCTCGACAACGCGCGGACCAACCCGTGCGAGCTCGCCGGCGGGTCATACGTGCGCCGGTACGCGACGCTCGCGAACGTCACCCAGGACGTGCCGTCGGTGGGGACGTACGAGCTGACCTCGGTCGGGGTCTGCGCCGCGACGCTCACCGCGACCGTCGACGACATCGGCGTCAACCGCGCCCCGGCGGTCACCGTCTGCTGACGCGGCGGCTCAGACGACGGCGACGTCGGAGATGAGCCACTTCCCGTGCGAGCGCACCAGCGTCAGGGCGACGCGGTTGCGGTCGACCCGGGGCGTGGGCCGCAGCTTGTTCCGCGACTCCTGGTCGTAGAACACGAGCACGACGACCCGCTTGCCGTCACGGCAGGCGGTGTCGTCGCTGCCGCACGGCTCCAGGCCTATGCGCTGCACGGTGCTCGTCAGCGTCGCCTCGTTCTCCTTCACGAGCGCCTTGTACGCGTCGTTCTTGAGGATCTTGGCGTCGAACTCCTCGCGCGCCTCGCCGGTCGTGCTCTCGGCGATGCGGGTGAGGTCGCGGTCGAGGTTCTTGTGGTCGAGCGAGCCGATGTTCAGCGCGAGCGTGCGCGCGGCGCGCAACGCCTCGGCGCGGCGCGCGGCGAGCCGATCGGCGCGGCGCCAGTCGAGGACCGGCCGCGACGCGACCCAGCCGAGCGCACCGAGGAGCACGACCGCGACCATGGTGACGGCGACGACGAGGACCGGACGGCGCCCGCCGCGCGGAGGCTCGTCGTACCGGCGCGGCGGGTCCCACGGCGACTCGTCCTCGGCGGGGACGGCGGGGTGGGGGGCGAGCTCGGTGGTGGTCGCGGCGGCCGCGGCGAGGCCGGCGTCGACGGTGGCGGTCGGCTCCGGTGCCGCGACGGCGGGCGGGGGCGCGGGGGCGGGGAC
>DASTMB010000033.1 GCA_035714365.1 Mycobacteriales bacterium
CCAGCCGGAACCCGGGGTCGCTCACCCCCGGCATCCCCGCGTCCGGGACCAGCGCGACGGTGCGCCCCGCGGACAGCTCGGCGAGCAGCTCGCGCGCCCGCGCCGCCTCGTTCGCGTCGTGGTACGACACCGCGCGCGCCACCCGCACCCCGAGGTCGCGGGCCAGCCGCAGCAGCCGCCGGGTGTCCTC
Source organism: Mycobacteriales bacterium (assembly GCA_035714365.1). Lineage (GTDB taxonomy): Bacteria > Actinomycetota > Actinomycetes > BP-191 > BP-191 > BP-191. The sequence goes on from DASTMB010000033.1 coordinate 191, forward strand.
CGCGGCGACCAGGTCGGCCCCCGCCAGCGTCTCCGCGAGCCGCGGCGAGGCGTCGGCGACGTTGCCGATCGGCGCGCCGCAGAGCACCAGCCGGCCGGCTCCCGCCGCCGCGTCGCCCGTCACACCGCCCATCGTGGCAGCCCCGCCCGTACCATCGCGCGCATGGCGACGATCGGCATGCTGCCGCCCGGCCCCGCGCCCTGGCGCGCGAGCGGCGACCACGAGAGCGGCGCGCGGCACGACGCCGTCGCCGACCGGCCGCTGTGGCAGCGCGTCCCCGGCAACGCGCTCGCCGGCTGGCTCGGCCCGCTCGCCGTCACGGTGTTCGCGTTCGTGCTGCGGCTGCACCGGCTCGCCGTCCCGGCCAAGGCGGCGTTCGACGAGGTCTACTACTCCTGCGACGCGCACCTGCTGGTCAAGTACGGCTACGAGCACGCGCACCTGAAGGACAACGTCTGCATCGTCGACCAGACCACGCCCGGCCCCGGGTTCGTCGTCCACCCGCCGCTCGGCAAGTGGCTCATCGGCATCGGCGAGGCGATCTTCGGCTACGACCCGAACGGCGGCCGCACCGCGGCGTTCGGCTGGCGCATCTCCGCGTGCGTCGTCGGGGCGTTGTCGATCCTGATCCTCTGCCGGATGGGGCGGCGGCTGTTCCGGTCCACGCTGCTCGGCTGCTTCGCCGGCCTGCTGCTCGCGCTCGACGGCCTGCACTTCGTGCAGAGCCGGATCGCGATGCTCGACATCTTCCTGATGTTCTTCGTGGTCGCCGCGGCGGCCTGCCTCGTCGCCGACCGCGACTGGGGGCGGCGACGGCTCCAGCAACGCCTCGGCGCCGACCGGTCGACCCCGGGCCCGTGGCTCGGGCTACGGCCGTGGCGCATCGCCTGCGCGGTGATGCTCGGCCTCGCGATCGGCACCAAGTGGAGCGCCGTCTACCACGTGCCCGTCTTCGCGCTCGTCGCGTACGCCTGGGACAGCGGGGCGCGGCGCGCCGCCGGCATCCGCAAGCCGATGCTCGCCGCGCTGTGGCAGGACGGCTGGTACATCCTCGCGGTGTTCGCGATCGTCCCGGTGCTCGCCTACCTCGCCACCTGGACCGGCTGGTTCGCCACCGGCGGCGGCTGGCGGCGGAGCTGCGGCACCCAGTTCCCGGACCACTGCGGCGCGATCGCCGGCTTCGTGAAGTACCACCAGGAGATCCTGCACTTCCACGTGAAGCTGCACTCCCCGCACCCGTACGCCTCGAGGCCGTTCGGCTGGCTGCTGCTCGCCCGCCCGGTCCTCTACGTCTACGAGTCGCCGGTCAAGGGCACGTCGCAGGCCGTCCTCGGCATCGGCACGCCCGCGATCTGGTGGACGTCGATCCTCGCGCTCATCGGCTGCCTCTGGGGCTGGGTCAGCCGGCGCGACTGGCGCGCGGCGTTCATCCTCGTGGCGTTCGGCGCCGGGTACCTGCCGTGGTTCTGGCCGCCGGACCGCACCGAGTTCCTGTTCTACGCGCTGCCGGCGGTGCCGTTCCTCTGCCTCGCGCTCGCGTACTGCGCCGGGCTGGTCCTCGGGCGGCGCGGCGACTCACCGGCCCGGCGGCAGACCGGCGTCGTCGTCGTCGGCGCGTACGCGCTGCTCGTCGTCGTGAACTTCTTCTACCTGTACCCGGTGCTCGCCGCGCGGGTCATCCCGTACGAGGCGTGGCACTCCCGGATGTGGTTCGGCTCCTGGATCTGACCGCTACTGGACGCGGAACCGCCGCGCCGTGACGGCCAGCGCCAGCAGCGTCGCAGCGGCGATGCCCGGCCAGGCCGGCGTGCCGCCGGTCCGCGGCATCACGTCGCGCTCGTCGTCGTCCAGCGCGCTGGAGCAGCCCGGGTCCTTCGGGTAGTCGACCTTGCCGTCGCCGTCGTTGTCCTTGCCGTCCGAGCACTCCGGCTTCGGCGGGGTCACCGTCGGCGTCGGGATCGGGCTCGGCTCGTCGTCGACCACCTGGACCGGCGCGTCGAGGCCCTTCACGAAGTCGCCGATGTTCGAGCAGAGGATCTCGAGGTTGTTGAAGTAGACGCCCGGCGCCGCGCCGTCCTTCACCTTCACCACGAACGTCTGGCTGAACGTCGCGCCGCCGGCCAGCGTCTTGCCGTTGCCGAGGATCAGGTCGGTGCCGCCGCCCGCGCGGTCCACGGTGCGGTCCAGCGCGGTGCCGAAGTCGCCCGACGTGGACACGAACTCGAACGCCGGCGCCAGGTGCTCGATGAACTCGTTGACGAGGCAGTCGACGGTGCCGGTGTTCTTCACCTGCGCCGTGTAGGTGACCTCGGTGCCCGCGGTGGCGACGGTCGGCGCGGCGTCCTTCGCCATCGTGATCGTGCTGCCGCCGCCGGTGCTGCCGGGGCCCCCCGGGCAGTTCACGGTGCTCATCGCGTGCGACACGATGATGTCGCCGCGCAGCAGCGGGTCGCCGGTCGTGGTCGACACCACGTGGATCGCGTTGACGACCAGGCCGCGGCCGTCGTTGGCCGGGTGCTGCTCGTTGAGGATCACCTTGGCGACGACGAGGTCGATGACGGTGTTCGGGGCGGGCGTGTTGGTGATCGGCGTGCCGTTGACCACCAGGCCCGCGAACGTCGTGCCGGCGGCGTTCGGGTCGGTCGCGCAGTCGGAGTTCGACTGCGCGCGGACGAGGTCGGCGGTGATGAGACTCGACCCGGTCGCGCCGAGCAGGCTCACGTCGGCGACCTCCGAAGCCGCGACCGCGAGCGGCGCGCCGTTGGCGCCGGCGATCGAGGTCATGACGCCGATGTGGTTGACGACCGAGCCGTCGCTGGGCGCCGGGCCGGCCGAGAGCACCTGGTTGTACGACGGGTCCGCGGCGCCCGGCGGGTAGTCCTGCGTCGCCCGCGCGATCGGGCCCTGGCGGACCGGCGTGTGCGTCGGGAGGAGCTGGGTGTCGACGAGCAGCCCGTAGGCGTCGGCGCTGCTCGCCGGGCCGTTCGGGACGGTCGCCGCGGACGCGGGACCCGCCGTGACGGCGGCGGCCACGACGGCGGCGGCGGCCAGCGTGACGAACGGACGGCGGATGCTCACGGCGTTTGCTCCTCGCATGGACGATCGACCCAGTCGTAGTACGCACTCTGTCGTCATATCGGGACTTTCCGTCACCTGAACTCGGATGAAATGGCGAAAACCGGACACGTCGTGACCAGAATGTGACCCGGCATACTCCGGGCATGGACGAGACGGCGCTGGTGTCGGTGCGGGGCGAGGCGGTGCTCGAGGTCGACCCCGAGCTCGCGTCGCTGAACGTCGTGGTGCGCGCCCGCGACAAGGAGCGCGACCGGACCCTCACCCGGCTCGACGCCCGGTCCGGCGAGGTGCTCGCGCTCGTGGCGTCGTTCGGCGCCGCCGTCGACCGGGTCGAGACCGAGGCCGTGCACATCGGCCCCGAGCTCAAGGACGGCAGGCCGAACGAACGCATCACCGGCTACGCGGCCGTCGTCCGGCACACCGTGGTCGTCGTCGACTTCACCCGCCTCGGCGACCTCACGACGCGGCTCGCCGAGCTGGAGCTGGTCACCGTGTCCGGCCCGTGGTGGCGGCTGCGGCCCGGCTCGCCGGTCCACCGCGACGCGCGCGCGGCGGCCGCCGCCGACGCCGTGACCCGGGCGCGCGAGTACGCCGCCGCGCTCGGCAGCCGCCTCGTCGGCCTGGTCGAGCTCGCCGACACCGGCCTGCTCGCCGACAGCGTCTCCGGGCCGGTGCCGGTCGCCCCGATGGCGGCCATGGCGCCGCGCGCGGGCGGCGGTGCGCCCGCGCCCGTCGTGCTCGACGTGGAGCCGGTGAAGCAGGTCGTCCGGGCGAGCGTCGAGGCGCGGTTCGCGATGACGCAGCCGCCCGCCGAGGTGCTCGGCTGAGACGAGAAGACCCCGGCCGCGAGAGCGGGACCGGGGTCTTGTCGGGCCGGGTCAGTGGAGGTGAGGGGATTCGAACCCCTGGCCTCTTCCGTGCGAGGGAAGCGCTCTACCGGACTGAGCCACACCCCCGGGCGACGCACGACGCTACCACGAGCGGCGTCAGTCGTTGACGGCCTTCCGGTGCTCGCCGCGCTCCGGCATCGGCAGCACCGTCGCGTCCGGCTGGTGCGCCGCCTCGTACGCCGCCCGGTGCTCCGCCTCCCGCCGCGCGAGCAGCGCGCGGCGCTCCGCGCGGGCCGCCGCGGCGGTCGCCAGCGCGAGCCGGCGCAGGTACACGACGTAGCCGACGAGCCCCGCGTCGACCGCGAGGTGGATCCACAGCCACGGCCCGCCGAGCAGCAGCCCGGCGAACGAGATGCCCGACGCGATCACGAGCCCGCGCAGGGTGCGGCGGCGGCGTTCGACGGCGGTCAGCGCGGCCTTCGGCGCGGTGACGCGGGCGGTCGGGACGACGATGTAACGGCCGGGGCCGGACGCGGCGGGCCGGGACGGCTGGCGGCGGGAGAGCACCCGCATCGCGTGGGAGTACCGGTCGATGGACCGGCCGTCGTGCGCTGCCTCGCGACCGTCCCGCGTGGCCCAGGCGATCACGGTGAACCACAGGACGGCGAGCCCGACGATCAGTGGCACGACTACGACGGTACGAGCGTCCGCCGCGAAGTCACTTAGGCGCGCCGAGCGGAGTGCCACCGGCGCAGCAGGCCGCCCGGCACCTCCTCGACCGTGAGCGCGTAGCAGAGGTGGTCGCGGTACGCGCCGTCGATGAACAGGTACCGCTCGCGCACCCCCTCCTCGCGGAAGCCGAGCTTCTCCGCGACGCGGCGGCTGGCGGTGTTCTCCGGGCGGATGTTGACCTCGACGCGGTGCAGCCGCGCGGCGCCGAAGCAGTGGTCGGTGAGCAGCGCGACGGCGGTCGGTGTGATGCCGCGGCCGGCGTAGCGGCCGTCCACCCAGTAGCCGAGGAAGCAGGAGTTGAGGCTGCCGCGCCAGACGTTGCCGGCCGTCACCTGCCCGACCAGCCGGCCGCGGTACGTCACCGCGAACGGCAGCGTCGTCCCCTCGCGCGCGTACCGGCGGAGCTGCCGCAGCATCGGCGCGAACGCCGTCACCGCGTGCCGGTCGACCCACGAGCCGGCGCCGGACGGCTCCCACGGCGTGAGCCACGCCTCGTTGGCGATCCGCACCTCGCTCCACGCCGCGGCGTCGCGCATCCGGTACGGGCGCAGCTCGACGTCGCCGTCGCGCAGCACCGCCGGCCAGCCGTAGTGGCTCATACGCCGCGGCGTTCCAGCAGCCAGGTCAGCAACGGCGTCCCCGCGGCGACCTCCGTCACGTCCTCGGGCACGACGGCGAGGGCGTTGGCGGCGCCGAGGCCGGTGAGCGTCTCGCCGGTGGGGGTGACGACCCAGCGGTCGGCGGAGCGTTCGACGCGGGCGCGGACGAACTGCCGCCGCCCCTCCGGCGACGCGAACGCCGTCGTCGCCACGGCGCTCACGTGCGGCCGGCCCAGCGTCTCGGCGCCGAGCATCCGCCGCAGCGCCGGGCGCACGAACACCTCGAACGCCACCAGCGCCGCGCCCGGCTCCCCCGGCAGCGCGAACACCGGCACTGCCTCGTCGCCGACGATCGCGAACCCCTGCACGCCGCCGGGGTGCATCGCGACCTCGTCGAACGTCGCGCTGCCGAGCCGCCCGAGCACGTCGCTGACGACGTCGTACGGGCCGCCGCCGAGGCCGCCGCAGACGACGACGAGGTCGGCCTGGATCAGGTGGTCCTCGACCACGTCGGCGACCCGCCGCGCGTCGTCCGGCACGATCCCCGCCGGGAACGCGATCGCCCCGGCCTCGCGGACCGCCGCGGCGACGCCGTACCCGGCCGCGTCGGCGACCTCGCCGGGCGCCAGGTCGCGGCCCGGCTCGACCAGCTCGGCGCCGACGGAGACGACGACGACGCGCGGCTTCGGGCGGACCAGGACGTTGCGCCGCCCGGCCGCCGCCAGCAGCGCGACCTGCGGCGCGCCGATCACCGCGTCGCGGGAGAGCACCCGCGCGCCCGCGGCGACGTCGGTGCCCGCCGCGCGCACGAACGCCCCCGGCGGCACCGGCCGGCTCACCGCCACCTGCGCCAGCCCGCCGTCGGTCCACGCCGCCGGCACCACCGCGTCCGCGCCGCGCGGCAGCACCGCGCCCAGCGCGACCCGCGCCGCGAGCCCCGGCTGCACCGTCACCGCCGGCGCCACGCCGACCGGCACGTCGCCGACGACGTGCAGCCCCACCGGCGCCTGCGCCGCCGCGGCCGCCACGTCCGCGGAACGGACGGCGTACCCGGCGGCGGCGACGGTGTCGTACGCCGGCACCGCGCCGGCCGCGTCCACGTCCTCGGCCAGCACGCAGCCGTGCGCGTCGGCGAGCCGCAGCTCCAGCTCCCGCAACGGCGTCACCGTCGCGAGCACCTGGCGCAGGTGCGCGTCGACCGACCTCACACCGTGCCCGCGAACTCGCGCAGCCAGGCCCGGAACTCCGGCCCCAGGTCCTCCCGCCCCGCCGCCAGCCGGACCACCGCCTTGAGGTAGTCGAGCCGGTCGCCGGTGTCGTAGCGGCGGCCGCGGAAGACCACGCCGTGCATGGGCTCGTCCGCCAGCAGCGCCTGCATCGCGTCGGTGAGCTGGATCTCGTCGCCGCGCCCGGGCTTGGTGTCGCGCAGTGCGTCGAAGATGCCGGGGGAGAGGACGTAGCGGCCGATGACGGCGAGGCTGCTCGGCGCCTCCGCCGGGTCCGGCTTCTCCACCAGGCCGGTGACGCGGACGAGGTCGCCGTCGCCCTCGACGGCGGCGCAGCCGTAGAGCGCGATCTGGTCGCGCGGCACCTCCATCAGCGCCACGACGCTGCCGCCGTGCTCCGCCTGCGCGGCGATCATCGGCTCGAGCAGCGGGTCGCGCTCGTCGATCAGGTCGTCGCCGAGCAGCACCGCGAACGGCTGGTCGCCCACGTGCGCGGCCGCGCAGAGCACCGCGTGGCCGAGCCCCTTCGGCTCGCCCTGGCGGATGTAGTGGACGTCGGCGAGCTCGACCGGGTCGCGGACCAGGCCGAGCCGGCGGTCGTCGCCCTTCGCCTCCAGCGCCGACTCCAGCTCCCAGTGCCGGTCGAAGTGGTCCTCGAGCGCGCGCTTCCCGCGCCCGGTCACCAGCAGCAGGTCGGTGAGGCCCGCGCGCACCGCCTCCTCCACGACGTACTGGATGGCGGGCTTGTCGACGACGGGCAGCATCTCCTTCGGCGTCGCCTTGGTGGCCGGGAGGAACCGCGTCCCCAGGCCGGCGGCGGGCACGACGGCCTTGGTGACGGTGCGAGGCGGCATGCGCGCGAGGCTACCCCGTGGCGTCGCGACGGCTCACGACGTCCGGCAGGTCCGGCGACTGCGGGTCGACCTTCGCGAACGAGTCCTGCCCGACGCCGCGGAAGATCCCGGCCGCCGCGCCCACCGCCACGTGCTGGCCGGTGGGCACGCCCGCCACGAACTCGAACGGCCGCACGAACAGCAGGTAGGTCGCCCCCGGCTCGACCAGCGGCGCGTCGGCGGGCACCTCGCGGCTGCCGAGCTGGCGCAGCAGGATCGGCGCGTTCACCGGCAGCCCGCGGATCGTCTCGACCACGTCGAGCTGGGTCACCGTGAACGGGATGTCCGCCACGGTCTCGACGACGACCCGGTCGGTGGCGGTCGCGACGACGACCGCGGTCGCGTCCTTCCGCAGCTCGCCGACCGACGTGTACAGGTGGTGGCGGGCGCCGCCGACCCGCCGCCCGGTCGTCTGCCCGGCGGTGCCGCTGGTGGCGATGCCGGCGGTCACCAGCGCGGCCGTGACGACAGCAGCGACGACGGGCCCGAGACGCATCGGAATTTCTCCCCGTGCCTAGTACAGCGACTCGACGCCGGCGACGTCGTCGGACTTCGGGTACTCGACGCCGCAGTTGTCGTAACGGTCGATCGAGACGTACATGATCTGCACGACCGAGCAGTTGCCGTGGTCGTTGTTGTGGTCGAGACCGAGCACGTGACCGAGCTCGTGCACCATGACGCTGAACCGCTGCGGATTGCTGTAGGTGTTCGTGTAATACGTGTTCGCGTAGGCCTTGCTCGGCACCGCGAAGGTCCCGCCGGAGGTCGCGCACGTGATGTCGTGCGTCCCGTCGCCGCCGTAGCTGCCGAAGTTCATCTCCGTGGCGTAGACGGTGTAGGTCGTCGTGGCGGTGACCAGCTTCGCCCCGGTCAGGACGTTGTTCCACCGGCCGGCGGACAGGCCGGTCAGGGTGGTGTAGCCGCTGACGTCGACGCCCTTGAACGTGATGTTCGCGACGCCGAGCGAATACGTCGCCGCGAGGTGGCAACCGCCCGGGTAGTAGACGTACGCGCTCGCCGGCGGGGCCGGCAGCATCGTCGCCACGAGAACACCGGCCGCCCAGGCGGCCCGTCCGTAACCGCTCATTCCCACACGCAAAACCTACGCGACGCACTCGGCCCCGTCACGGGTTCGCACCAAAGCGCCACTATTCTCGCTAAGGCGCCACCGCACGCGTTCCGGGCCGCGATTCGGTTGTCACCGCCTGGCGAGCACGGCCCGGAGCTGGTCGAGCGTGAACGGCGCCTGGAGCCGCCCGCCGGCGTAGTCGTAGCGCCCCAGGGGCCCTCGGTCC
>DASTMB010000034.1 GCA_035714365.1 Mycobacteriales bacterium
GAGGGCCGCCGCGGCGGCCGGGACGAGACGTCTCATGGGTCCTCCGTAGGGGTGAATTGCGGCAGGCTGCCGCGCGGCCGCGGCCGCGTCAACGGAGGTCGCGGCAGGAACCGCCGCCGGTGGCACCGAAGTCCTCCGGACGCCCCGTCGTCCCTGCCGTGGGAGGCAGCACCGTGCGCAAGACCCTGATCGTCGCCGGCGCCGCGCTGGCGTCCGCCGCCCTCGTCCTGCCGTCGAACGCCGCGAGCAAGGCGCCGGCGGCGAGGTTCGGCGCGCCGGTGCGCGTGACGCCGCCGAACGGCGGCGGCTACGAGCCGACCGTCGTCGCCGACCGCTTCGGCAACCTGTACGCGACCGCGCACAAGGAGAACGCCGAGCTGGTCGTCTCGCCGGACGAGCGCTCGCAGACGGCGACGCGCAGCATGTCGTGGGCGTGGTGGTCGCGCGACAACGGCGCCACCTGGCAGAACCTCCCGCTCGGCCCGGGCGACGCGTACAACAAGGAGTTCGGCGACGAGGGCGACATGGACGTCGACGAGGCCGGCAACGTCTACTTCGTCGACACCACCGTCGCAGACATCACGTTCACGCAGTGGCACACGACCGGGCGCGGCGAGACGCAGTTCGTGCGCTCGACGCCGCTCGCGGGCTTCGGTGAGCCGGTCGACGACCGGCCGTGGGTGGTCGCGCACGGCGACGGGCACGTCTTCTACTTCGGCAACGAGGGCGACTCCGGCACCTACCCGGCCGGCGCCGCGCAGGGCCGGCCCGGCAGTGGCTACGGCCCCGGCCGCTACACCGTCTACTCCTCGTACGACCACGGCAACACGTGGGACCCGATCGGCTACCAGCTCAAGGGCTCCGGCTGGTGCCGGCCCGCGGCGGACCACCGCAAGGGCTCCAAGTACCTCTACGCCGTCTGCGGCAACGACGGCGGCGCCGACGCGGTCGAGCAGGCCGCGGGCGTCAACATCCCGGCCAAGGGCACGCTCTACGCCTACGTCTCCGCCGACGACGGCAAGACGTTCGAGCGGTACACCATCGGCTCGTACAACGGCGCCGACCCGTGGGCGACCTACCCGACCGTGCAGGTGGCGAAGGACGGCTCGATCTGGGCCGCCTACGTCGACCACGCCGGGACCGAGTCGCCGCCGAAGGCCGGCACCGTCACGCTGTACCACTCGACCGACCACGGGAAGCACTGGAGCAAGCAGGCGATCACGCCGCAGGCCGGCAACTACCGCTACGGCTGGCTGTCGGTCGCGCCGAACGGCAACCTCGGCTTCGCCGTCTACTACCGCAAGGACAAGAAGCAGCCGTGGCGCGTCTACGGCGCGGTGTGGAAGCCGGGCCAGCGTCCCGTGCTGACCTCGCTGGACGAGAAGAACCCGGTCGCGAGCGCCGACTCCAGCTCGCCGCCCGGCGACTTCCTCACCTCGTACTTCACGCCGGACAACAAGCTCAACGCCGTGTGGACCCGCAACGTCCTGCTCGTCGGCGCGCCGCCGACGGCGTCCGCGTACGTGTACCGCGACATCTACTTCGCGCGGCAGAGGTAGGCGGGGCGGCGTACCCACCGCCGCGGCCGCTCGTTGCGCACGACACCAGCTTCTCGGCTCGACCCGGAGGACCACCCGTGAAGAAGTCGCTCGCCCTCACCGCCGGCCTCGTCGGCCTCGTCGCGCTCACCGCGCCGACGTTCGCCGGCGCCCCCACCGGCCCGCGTTTCGGCGCGCCGGTGCTGCTGACGGTCGACAAGGGCACCGGCGGCTACGAGCCGAGCATCGTGGTCGACCGGTTCAACAACGTCGTCGTCACGGCGCACAAGCAGAACCACAGCCTCGTCGTCTCCCCGGACAGCCGCGCGGCGACGAAGTTCCGCAACATGTCGTGGATCTGGTACTCCGGCGACCACAAGACGTTCTCCGACATGCCCGGGCTCACGCCGTTGCAGGAGCAGAACCACGAGTTCGGCGACGAGGGCGACCTGGCGGTGGACGAGACCGGCCACGTGTACTTCGTGGACACCAGCGTCACCGACAACTCGTTCTCGCGGTGGAAGGCGACCGGCAACGGCAAGCTGGCGCTGGAGACGACGCGCCCGGTCGGGCCGTTCGGCGAGCCGGTCGACGACCGCCCGTGGATCGCCGCGCACGGCGACGGCACGGTCATGTACATCGGCAACCAGGGCGACAAGGTCAGCTACCCGGCCGGCGGCAGCGGCGACGGCGACGCGTACGGCCCGGGCCGCTACACGGTCTACATGTCGTACGACCACGGCGACACGTTCGACCCGCTCGGCGTCACCCTCAACGACTCCGGCTGGTGCCGCCCCGCCGCGGACCACCGCAAGGGCTCCAAGCTGCTCTACGTCATGTGCACCAACGACGGCGGCGCCAACGACGTCAACGAGAACGCCGGCGACCCTGGCTTCGAGAAGGGCACGCTCTGGTCGTACGTGTCGTACAACGACGGCAAGAGCTGGCAGCGCTACAAGATGGGCTCGTACAACGCGAAGGACCCGTGGTCGACCTACCCGTCGGTGACGATCGGCAAGGACGGCACCGTCTACGCGCTCTACAACGACAACGTCACCAGCGGCTCCTGCGACACCGTCACGGCGCAGACGGTGACGTGCGACGACATGGTCAAGTCCAGCCACCTGTGGCTGTACACGAGCAAGACGAACGGCCGCACCTGGTCCCGCCGCGAGGTGACCCCCACCAAGGGCCTCATCCGCTACACCTGGGTCGACGTCGCGCCGAACGGCACCGTCGGCATCGCCTACTACGGCCGCCCGAACACCACCTCCGACTGGTTCCTCTACGCCGCCACGCAGGCGCCCGGCAAGACGAAGTTCACCGCCGCGAAGGTGACCACGCAGAAGGTGGCGAGCGGCGACTACAGCTCGCCGTTCGGCGACTTCTTCCAGTGCGCGTTCGGGCCGGACTCCAAGCTCAACGTGGCGTGGACGTTCCAGAACGAGGACCTGATGTTCGAGGGCCTGAACACCGACATCTACTACGCCCGGCAGCGCTAGCTAGACTCGCCGGCATGGCCGACGAGCCCGCGGTACGGCTGCGCCGGCTGGCGTCGGCCGACCTCGACCTGCTGGTCCGCCGCCGCGAGGTGGCCGAGCAGGAGGACGAGTACGGGTTCTTCGGGCACCTGCCGACGACGGGCCTGCGCGGCCGGTACGCCGAGCACGGCCTGCTCTCGCCGGACGACGGCGCGTTGATGGTCGACACGGCCGACGGCGAGACCGTCGGGGAGGTCACCTGGCACGCCGTCCACTACGGCCCGCCGCCCGCCTCGCGCGCGGCGAACATCGGGATCGAGATCTTCCCGGCGCACCGCGGCCGCGGCTACGGCACCGCCGCGCAGCGGGCGCTCGCGGCGTACCTGCTGGCGACGTACCCGATCAACCGGGTCGAGGCGAGCACCGACGTCGCCAACGTCGCCGAGCAGCGCTCGCTGGAGAAGGCCGGCTTCACCCGCGAGGGCGTCCTGCGCGGCGCGCAGTGGCGGGCCGGCGCCTGGCACGACCTGGTCGGCTACTCCGTCATCCGTTCCGACTGACCCCTCGACACCCCTGGGAGAGAACCCGATGCGCCTCCTCCTCGCCGGCGTGGCCCTCGCGGCCACGGCATTCGCGCTGCCCGCCTCCGCCGCCCCCACGGTCGAGTTCACCCGCGAGTGCTCCGGCACGGTGGACACGATGTGCTACCACGACTTCTGCGGGATCATCGACTGCACGCGGTCCGACTGCCTCGTCTACACCGGCGTCCTCGGCGACGGCAACGCCGGCCTCTGCGTCGGCCAGGCCCGCCCGCGCGGCGAGGTGGAGTAGCCGCCGATGAGTTAGCCGGTCGCCGCACGTCCTCCCTGGCGACAACCACCGCCGAAGGAGGACCGATGACCCCCACCCTGCTCCGCCGCCTCGCCGCCCGCGCCGTCGACGGCGTCCTGCTCGCCGCCGTCGGCGTCGCGTACGGCCTGCCGATGGGCTTCCGCCCGCTCTGGCTGGTCGTCCACGCCGCCGTCGTCTACGGCTACTTCGTCGCCGGCGACGTCGTCGGCACCACCGCCGGCAAGCGGCTGCTCGGCCTGCGCGTCACCGGCGCCGCCGGGCGCGTGACGGCGGGCAGCGCCGCGCGGCGCGAGTCGTTCGTGCTGCTGGGCGCGGTGCCGTTCGCCGGGCCGCTGCTCGCGCTCGCGTCCTGGGTCGCGATCGGCGTCACCGCCCGCCGCGACGCGCAGGCGCGCGGCCTGCACGACACGTTCGCGGGCGGCACCCGCGTCGTTGCCGTCTAGGACCAGGCGACGAACGCCGCCGGGTCGGACAGGCAGCGGGCGACGTCGGCGAGGAACTGCGAGCCGAGCTGGCCGTCGACCATCCGGTGGTCGAACGACAGCGAGAGCTGCGTCACCTGCCGGATCGCGATCTGCCCCTCGTGGACCCACGGCTGCTCGCGGACGGCGCCGAAGCAGAGGATCGCCGCCTCGCCGGGGTTGAGGATCGGCGTGCCGTTGTCGACGCCGAACACCCCGACGTTGGTGATGGTGATCGTGCCGCCCTGCATGTCGGCCGGCGGCGTCTTGCCGTCCTTGGCGGTGGCCGTGAGGTCGTTGAGCGCGCGGACGAGGTCGGGCAGCGCCAGGTCCTGGGCGTCCTTGATGTTCGGGACCATGAGGCCGCGGGGGGTGGCGGCGGCGATGCCGAGGTTGACGTAGTGCTTGACGACGATCTCCTGCGCCGCCTCGTCCCACGTCGCGTTGATCTCCGGGTTGCGCCGGACGGCGAGGACCAGCGCGCGGGCGACCAGCGCCAACGGCGTGACCTTGAGGCCGGCGAACTCCGGCAGCGCGCCGAGCTGCTTGCGCAGCTCCATCATCGGCGTGACGTCGACGGTGATGAACTCGGTGACGTGCGGCGCGGTGAACGCCGACGCGACCATGTTCTGCGCGGTGAGCTTGCGGACGCCCTTGATCGGGATGCGCGTCTCGCGCTCGCCGGTGAACACCGGGCGCGGTGCGGCGACCGCGGTGGGCGCCGAGGCGGCGGAGCCGGACACGGCGGCCTGGACGTCGTCGCGGGTGATGGAGCCGTTGGGGCCGGTGCCGTGCAGCAGGGACAGGTCGACGCCGAGGTCCTTGGCGAGCTTGCGGACCGGCGGCTTCGCCTTGGCGCGGGAGGTCGACGGCGCGACGAGCGCCGCGTGCTCGGCGACGGTGGCGGCGGACACGCGGGCGGGAGGGGGTTCAACTCCCCCCTCGCCCACCGTGGCTGCGGAGCGGCGGGGGCGGCGTTCGGCGGTGGTCTCCTTGACGCCGTAGCCGACGAGGACGGCGGTGCGACCGGTCGACGTCTTGCCGCCGATCTTGCCTTCCTCGATCTCCTCGGCGCCGGCGGAGCCGGTGAGCTCGGCCTGCACGGCCGCCCGGTAGCCGTCCTTGGGGTCGGTCTCGGCGGGCAGGTCGCCGGCGCCCGGGTCGGTGTCGACGGCGATGATCGGCTGGCCGACGTCGACGGTGGTGCCCTCGTCGTAGAACAGCTTGGTGACGACGCCGGTGTACGGCGACGGCACCTCGACGGCCGCCTTCGCCGTCTCGACCTCGACGATCGGCTGGCCGTCGCGGACCTCGTCGCCGGGGCCGACGAGCCACTTGAGGATCTCGCCCTCGGTGAGGCCCTCGCCGAGGTCGGGGAGCTTGAACTCCTTGATGCGCGACATGCGGGCCCCTACCAGGAGAACGTGCGGTCGACGGCGTCGAGCAGCCGGTCCAGGTCGGGGAGGTACTCCTCCTCCTGCCGGCTCGGCGGGTACGGCAGGTCGAAGCCGGTGACCCGGCCGACCGGCGCCTCGAGCGAGTAGAACGCCCGCTCGGTGATCTCGGCGGCGACCTCCGACGCCAGCGACCCCTCGCGCGGCGCCTCGGTGACGACGACGGCGCGGCCGGTCTTCTCCACCGACGCGAGCACCGGGCCGAGGTCGAGCGGCGAGAGCGAGCGCAGGTCGACGACCTCCAGCGAACGCCCGTCCGAACGCTCCGCGGCCGTGGCGGCGTCGAGCGCCACCCGGACCATCGGGCCGTACGCGAGCACCGTCACGTCGGAGCCCTCGCGGATCACCCGCGACGCGAACAGCGGGTCGGGCGTGATCGACGTGTCGAGCTCGGCCTTCTCCCAGTAGCGGCGCTTCGGCTCGAAGAACACCACCGGGTCGTCGCACGCGACGGCCTGCTGGATCATGAAGTACGCGTCGACCGGGTTGGAGCAGGCGACGACCTTGAGGCCCGCGGTGTGCGCGAAGTACGCCTCGGGCGACTCGCTGTGGTGCTCGACCGCGCCGATGCCGCCGCCGAACGGGATGCGGATGGTGATCGGCATCTTCACGTCGCCCTGCGAGCGGTAGTGCAGCTTGGCGACCTGGCTGACGATCTGGTCGAAGCCGGGGTAGACGAACCCGTCGAACTGGATCTCGCAGACCGGCCGGTAGCCGCGCATGGCGAGGCCGACGGCGGTGCCGATGATGCCGGACTCGGCGAGCGGCGTGTCGATGACGCGGTCCTCGCCGAAGTCCTTCTGCAGGCCGTCGGTGATGCGGAACACGCCGCCGAGCTTGCCGACGTCCTCGCCCATGATGACGACCTTGGGGTCGTTCTCCATGGCCTTGCGCAGGCCCTCGTTGAGGGCCTTGCCCAGGGTGATCTGTGCCATCAGTGGGCTCCCTCGAAGCCGGCGAGGTACTCGGCGAACTGCTCGCGCTGCTCCAGCAGGCGCGGCGTCGGCTCCGTGTACACGTTGTCGAACATCGCGATCGGGGCGGGGCTCGGCATCGAGCGGCAGCCGTCGCGCAGGTAGACGGCGAGGTCCTCGGCCTCCTTGTCGAGGGCCTCGAAGAACTCCTTGTCGGCGAGCTCGTTGCGGACGAGGAACGACTTCATCCGCTCCAGCGGGTCCTTGAGCTTCCACGCCTCGAGGTCGGCCGACAGGCGGTAGCGCGTCGGGTCGTCGGAGGTGGTGTGGGCGCCCATCCGGTACGTGTACGCCTCGATGAGCGTCGGGCCGTTGCCCTCCCGCGCGAAGTCGAGGGCGGCGCGGGTGACGGCGAGCGTCGCGAGCACGTCGTTGCCGTCGACGCGGACGCCGGGGAAGCCGAACCCCTGCGCGCGCCGGTACAGCGGGATGCGGGTCTGCCGCTCCAGCGGCTCGGAGATCGCCCACTGGTTGTTCTGGCAGAAGAAGACGATCGGCGCGTTGAACACCGCCGACCAGACGAACGCCTCGTTGACGTCGCCCTGGCTGGACGCGCCGTCGCCGAAGTAGGCGATGACGGCCTGGTCGCCGCCGTCCTTGGCGACGCCCATGGCGTAGCCGGTGGCGTGCAGCGTCTGCGAGCCGATGACGATCGTGTAGAGCGCGAAGTTCTTCTCGTTCGGGTCCCAGCCGCCGTGCGAGGCGCCGCGGAACAGCGCCAGCAGCTTCAACGGGTCGACGTCGCGGGTGAGCGCGACGCCGTGCTCCCGGTAGGTGGGGAACGCGAAGTCGGTCCGGCGCAGCGCGCGCCCGGAGCCGACCTGCGCGGCCTCCTGGCCGAGCAGCGACGCCCAGATGCCGAGCTCACCCTGCCGCTGGAGGGCGGTGGCCTCGACGTCGATGCGCCGGGTGAGGACGAGGTCGCGGTAGAGGCCGCGGTACTCCTCGTCGGTCAGCGAGATGTCGTAGTCGGGGTGGCTGACACGCTCACCCTCGGGCGTGAGCAGCTGTACGAGCTCCGCGCCGTCGTCCATGCGTTCGTCGTCTCCTTCGCGGGGTCGCCGCGTCCGGGGCCTGGCCGCGCGCGGCCCCCGGCCGGGGGCCGGTGGGTGACGAACGCGGGTGACGCTGCCTGGCCCGTGCGGGGTCTCGCGCGGGCGGGCAGGTCATTGTGACGCATGACCGGCGCGGGGCACTAGCCGGGGCGGCGGCGGGCGCCGCGGCGGGCTCAGCGGGCGCGGTGGACGTGCTCGGCGCGGTGTCCGCGCTTGGCCTTCGCCCGCTTGTGCGCGCTCTTGTCCTCGACCGGCGCGACCGGGTCGTTCGACGACGTGGAGGAGGACGTGAACGAGTAGCTGCTGAAGCCGGTGGACGTCGGCGAGGTGGACACGGCGTTCGGCGAGGTGCGCGGGCAGCGCGGCTGGCGGCCGGTGCCGCAGGTCGGCGCGGGCGTCGGGGCCTGCGTCGTGGACGACGGGCTCGGGCTCGGCGACTTGGTCGCGGACGGCGACGTGGTCGGCTTCGGCTTCGCCCCGGTGGTCGTCTTCGGCGGCTGCTGCGGCGCGGTGGTCACGACCGGCTTCGCCTGGCTGCCGTTGGTGTCGCGGGTCTGCGCGGGGCGGTCCGGCGTGCGCACGGCGGTCGGCCCGGTGGTGGGCTGCGCGGTGGCGGTGGGCACGTTCGCCGTGGCGGTGGGCAGGCCGGGCTGCGGCGTCGGCTCGGGGCTGTCGGTCACGCGGACGTGGCGGCTCTGGTGGTCGTCGCCGTTGCTCGACGTCGGCAGCACGCTGTCGACCAGGCCGGTCTGGAAGCCGATGAACGCGAGGAGACCGGTGGCCACCGTCGCGAGCATGACCATGACGACGCTGGACAGCAGCGGACCACGCTGCGCCTTGCTACGACTCACCCGTGGCCACCTCCCCGGTTGCGGTCTGCGGATGCTCCCGCCTCGACTATCGGCAGGAACCTCAACGGACTGTACCTGTGTAGTTACGTTGTGTGATGAACAGTAGCACGGCAGGACGGAACGCGCGAGGGCGGAGGACCCGGGTCCTTAGAGGTGGAACCCGGACGAGATCCAGGTCGCGAGCGCCCACAGCGTGACGACGAACCCCACAACGAGCCCGGTGACGATCCGTGTCGCGGACGGGGCCGGGCCGGCGCTCCCGCCGCGGGCCGGCGGCCAGTTGCCGTCGCGGCGCAGCCGCAGGAAGGCGAAGGCGTACGCGCAGAACAGCGCCAGGCCGCCCGCCAGCAGGAACTCGACCAGGATGACCGGCAGCGGGATCACGCCGCCGATCCTCCCACGGGCGCTGTGACGCGGCTCACGCCGCGCGAGGTAGAAACCGACCGGTCGGTCTGTTACGCTGCGGCCATGGCGAAGGGCGCGGACACCCGCGAACGCATCGTGGCCAGGGCCGCCGACGTCTTCAGCGAGCGCGGCTTCTTCGGCTCCTCGATGAGCGACCTGCTCCAGGCCACCGGCCTGAAGAAGGGCGGGCTCTACAACCACTTCGAGAGCAAGGAGCAGCTCGCGCTGGCGTCGTTCGACTACGCCGTCTCGCTGGTCGAGCAGCGCTACGCCGCCGCCCTCGCCGGCCGCGAGCAGGCCGTCGACCGGCTGCTCGCGATCGCCGACGTGATCCGGTCGCTGGTGGACGAGCCCGCGCTGCCCGGCGGCTGCCCGGTGCTGACCACCGCGATCGAGGCCGACGACACCATGCCGGCGCTGCGCGACCGGGCCCGCGACGCGATGACCCGCTGGCAGCGGCTCGTCGGCGCCACCGTCAAGAACGGCGTCGCGCACGGCGAGCTGCGGCCCGGCACCGACCCGTACCAGGTCGCCACCGTCCTCACGGCGACGTTGGAGGGGGCGGTGTTCCTCTCCAAGCTGTTCGCCGACCCGGTCCACATGCACCGCGCGGTCGCCCACGTCCGCGCCTACGTCGAGGGGCTGGCGGCATGAGCGTCGCGATCCGGGTCCTGCGCACCGACGACGGGCCGTTGCTCTGCAAGCTGTTCTACCGGCTGTCGCCGGAGTCGGTGTACCGGCGGTTCTTCACCCTCTACACGGCGCCGCCGCCGGAGGCGATCCGCCGGCTGGTCGACGTCGACCACGACCGGCGCGATGCCCTCGTGGCCGTCGTGGACGGCGAGATCGTCGGAGTCGCCCGCTACGCGGCGCTCGTCAACGACCCGGACACCGCCGAGGTGGCCGTCGTCGTGGAGGACGCCTGGCAGGGGCGCGGCCTCGGCCGGCGGCTGCTCGAGGGCGTCACCGCGCTGGCCCGGCTGCACGGGCTCACCGCCCTCTGCGCGACCGTCCTCGCCGACAACCGGCCCGCGATCGCCATGCTGCACGCGCTCTACCCGGACGCCGTGTGGACGCCGAACGGCACCGAGTACGAGCTGACGATCCCGCTCCCGGCCCGCGAGAGGGTGCCCGCATGACCGTCGACCTGTCCGCCCTGCCCCAGCTCTTCGCGGCCGCGGTGCCGTTCGCGGCGACGCTGGGGATCGAGTACGGCGAGGTCGCGCCCGGCCGCGCCGTCGCCCGCCTCGCCGACGACCCGGCGAAGCACAACCACATCGGGACGCTGCACGCGGGCGCGCTGTTCGCGCTCGGCGAGTCGGCGTCCGGCCTGGCGATGATGGCGACGATCGCCGACCGCCTCGCCGGCGTCACCCCGCTCGCCGCCCGCGCCGAGATCGAGTACCGCAAGGTGGCCCGCGGCGACGTCACCGCCACCGCCCGGATCGACGGCGTCGACGGCGTGCTCGCGACGCTGGACGAGGCGGGGAAGGTGCGGTTCCCGGTCGTCGTGGAGCTCGCCGACGCGGCGGGCGAGGTCTGCGCCGTGCTCACCGTCGACTGGCACCTGCGGCGGTCGTAGGCGCTGCTCCGGACGGCGCAGGACGTTCGTCACGAGTTCACACGTCACCCGGACGGGTGAACCCGCTCGCCGCCCCGCTCCCCGATCCTTGCCGCATGAGACACGTCCGGGTGACCCGCGCCGACGACGGCTTCAGCCTCGTCGAGCTGCTCGTCGTGACCGTCATCATCGGCGTGCTGACCAGCATCGCCCTGCCGTCGCTGGCCTCGCAGAAGAGCAAGGCCCGCTCCGCGGCGTTGAAGGCGAACCTCCGCGACGCCGCGCTCGCCCAGGAGGCCCGCGCCACCGGGGACCTGCCGTACGCCGGCCCGGGCCAGGTCGACCTGCTCCTCGCCGAGGGGTACGACGACTCGCCGATGATCGTGCTGACGATCGTCGACGGGCAGATGACCGAGGCCGGCGACGGCTTCTGCCTCACCGCGCACACGGTCGGGCTCGACGACGCGCTGTACTACGCGAGCACCGGCCCGCACTCCGGCCACCCGACCGAGGAGCCCTGCACCGCCTCCTAGAACAGCCGGGGCACGGCCGGGTCCAGGCCGCGCAGGTCGTCGTAGTCGACCGCCACGCAGGCGATGCCGCGGTCGGCGGCCAGCACCCGCGCCTGCGGCTTGATCTCCTGCGCCGCGAACACCCCGCGCACCGGCGCCAGCAACGGGTCCCGGTTGAGCAGCTCGAGGTAGCGGGTGAGCTGCTCGACGCCGTCCATCTCGCCGCGCCGCTTCACCTCCACCGCCACGCAGCCGCAGGACGGGTCGCGGAACAGCAGGTCCACCGGCCCGATCGCGGTCGGGAACTCCCGCCGGACCAGCGTCAGCCCCTCCCCGAACACCTCCGGGTGCTCGGCGAGCAGCACCTGGAGGTGCGCCTCGACGCCGTCCTTCACCAGCCCCGGGTCGACGCCCAGCTCGTGCGAGGTGTCGTGGACGACCTCCTCGATGGTGACGACGAGGCGTTCGCCGGCCTTGTTCGTGACCGTCCAGACGCCCGGCGCCTCCTCCAGCCAGCACGGCGGGCTCATCCAGTTCAACGGCTTGTACGCGCGGTCGTCGGCATGGATGGACACGCTGCCGTCGGCCTTGACGAGCAGCAGCCGGGTCGCGGTCGGCAGGTGGGCGGTGAGGCGGCCGACGTAGTCGACGGAGCACTTCGCGATGACGAGCCGCACGGGTGCAGACCCTACGCGGCGGGGGCGCGTTCGGTGAGCGGTCCCGGCAACGGCTCGGCGTGCACGACCGTGAGCGTGGTCACGGCGCGGGTGAGGACGACGTAGAGGCGGCGCAGGCCGCGCGGCTCGGCCCGCACGATCGCGGCCGGCTCCACGACGACCACGTGGTCGTACTCCAGGCCCTTGACCACGGTGGCCGGCACGACCGTGACGCGCGCCGCGGAGTCGACCTCCTCGGGGGTCGCGGCCTCGATCCCG
>DASTMB010000035.1 GCA_035714365.1 Mycobacteriales bacterium
TACTTCGTGCGCAAGCGACCGACAACGCAGCCAGCGCCGACCTGGGCGCGCCGCCTCAGCGCCGCGTCCAGGCGTGGGCTGGCCAGGCGGCAGGGAGCGCCGCGTGCTTCGCACGCAAGCGACCGACAACGCCGCCAGCGCGCGGCTGGGCGTGGCGCTAACGAGCGGCAAAGTACTTGGCTTCCGGATGGTGGACGACGATGGCGGAGGTCGACTGCTCGGGGTGCAGCTGGAACTCCTCGGAGAGGGTGACGCCGATGCGTTCGGGGTGGAGCAGGTCGACGATCTTCGTCTGGTCCTCGAGGTTGGGGCAGGCGGGGTAGCCGAACGAGTAGCGGGACCCGCGGTAGTCCTGCCGGAAGATGCCGGCGAGGTCGGGGGCGTCGTCGCCGGCGATGCCGAGCTCCTCGCGGATGCGCCGGTGCCACATCTCGGCGAGTGCTTCGGTGAGCTGGACGGACAGGCCGTGCAGCTCGAGGTAGTCGCGGTAGGCGTCCTTGGCGAACAGCTCGGCGGTGACCTCGGAGACGTGCGAGCCCATGGTGACGACGTGGAACGCGACGACGTCGGTCTCGCCGGTCTCCTCGGGGCGGAAGAAGTCGGAGATGCAGAGCCGGCGGTCGCGTCGCTGGCGGGGGAAGGTGAAGCGGCAACGTTCGGCGCTGTCCTCGGAGAGGACGATGAGGTCGTCGCCCTTGGCGACACAGGGGAAGTAGCCGTAGGCGACGGCGGCGTTGAGGATGCCTTCCTCCTGCGCCCGGGCGAGCCAGGCGCGCAGCCGCGGCCGCCCCTCGGTCTCGACCAGCTCCTCGTACGACGGGCCGTTGCCGCCGCGGGACCCGCGCAGCCCCCACTGCCCCATGAACGTCGCCCGCTCGTCGAGGTAGGCGGCGTAGTCGGCGAGGGCGATGCCCTTGACGACGCGGTCGCCCCAGAACGGCGGGACGGGGACCGGCACGTCGGTGGCGACGGCGGAGCGGGCGGGCAGCGTCGACTCGTCCACCTCGACCACGCGGCGCCGCGGCGCGGGGCGTTCGGACGCGGCGTCGGCGGGCGCGCGGACGACGGCGGCGGACGGCACCGAGCCGGCGCCGCGCTTGGCCGCCATGACGGCGTCCATGAGCCGCAGCCCCTCGAACGCGTCCCGCGCGTACGACACGTCCCCCTCGTAGACCTCGCGCAGGTCGCGCTCGACGTACGCGCGGGTGAGCGCCGCCCCGCCGAGCAGGACGGGGGTGGCGACGCCGCGCTGCGCCATCTCCTGGAGGTTCTCCTTCATGATCACGGTCGACTTCACGAGCAGGCCGGACATGCCGATGGCGTCGGCGGAGTGCTCGGTGGCGGCGTCGAGGATCGCGGAGATCGGCTGCTTGATGCCGAGGTTGACGACGGTGTAGCCGTTGTTGCTCAGGATGATGTCGACGAGGTTCTTGCCGATGTCGTGGACGTCGCCCTTCACGGTGGCGAGCACGATGGTGCCCTTGCCGCCGGCGTCGGCCTTCTCCATGTGCGGCTCGAGGTAGGCGACGGCGGCCTTCATCACCTCGGCGGACTGGAGCACGAACGGCAGCTGCATCTCGCCGGAGGCGAACAGGTCGCCGACGACCTTCATGCCGGCGAGCAGCGTGTCGTTGATGATCTCCAACGGCGGCCGGGTGCGCATGGCCTCGTCCAGGTCGGCCTCCAGCCCCTTCCGCTCGCCGTCGACGATGCGGCGTTCGAGCCGCTCGGACAGCGGCAGCGCGGCGAGCTCCTCGGCGCGGGAGGCGCGGCCGGCGGCGGCGTCGACACCCTCGAACAGGTCGAGGAACGCCTGCACCGGGTCGTACCCCTCGCGCCGGCGGTCGTAGACGAGGTCCAGCGCGACCTCGCGCTGCTCGTCGGGGATGCGCGACATCGGCAGGATCTTCGAGGCGTGCACGATCGCCGAGTCGAGCCCCGCCTTGACGCACTCGGCGAGGAAGACGGAGTTGAGGACGATCCGGGCGGCCGGGTTGAGGCCGAACGACACGTTGGAGACGCCGAGCGTCGTCTGCACGTCGGGGTAGCGCGCCTTGAGGGCGCGGATCGCCTCGATCGTCTCGATCGCGTCGCGCCGGGTCTCCTCCTGGCCGGTCGCGATCGGGAACGTCAGGCAGTCGACGAGGATGTCGGAGGTCCGCATCCCCCAGGTGCCGGTGAGGTCGTCCACGAGCCGGGACGCGACGCGCACCTTCCAGTCGGCGGTGCGGGCCTGGCCCTCCTCGTCGATGGTGAGCGCGACGACGGCGGCGCCGTGCTCCATGACCATCGGCATGACCTTCGCCATGCGGGAGTCGGGCCCGTCGCCGTCCTCGTAGTTGACGGAGTTGACGACCGCGCGGCCGCCGAGCAGCTCCAGCCCCGCCTGGAGGACCGGCGCCTCGGTCGAGTCGAGCACGATCGGCAGCGTCGACGCGGTCGCGAACCGCGACGCCAGCTCGGTCATGTCGCGGACGCCGTCGCGGCCGACGTAGTCGATGCAGAGGTCGATCATGTGCGCGCCGTCGCGCACCTGGGAGCGCAGGATCTCGACGCAGTCGTCCCACCGCTCCTCGAGCATCGCCTCGCGGAACGCCTTGGAGCCGTTGGCGTTGGTGCGCTCGCCGATGACCATGAACGACGTGTCCTGGCGGAACGGCACGTGCTGGTACAGCGACGCCGCCCCGGACTCGTGCCGCGGCCGGCGCGGTGCCAGCTCACGGCCGCGGACCCGGTCGACCACGAGCCGCAGGTGCTCGGGCGTGGTGCCGCAGCAGCCGCCGACGAGCGCCAGGCCGTACTCCCTGGTGAACGTGTCCAGCGCCGCCGCCAGCTCCTCCGGCGTGAGCGGGTACTCGGCGCCGTGCGCGCCGAGGGTCGGCAGGCCGGCGTTGGGCATGCAGGACAGGCCGACGGTGGCGTGCTTGGCGAGGTAGCGCAGGTGCTCGCCCATCTCGGCCGGGCCGGTGGCGCAGTTGAGGCCGATCAGGTCGACGCCGAGCGGCTCGATCGCGGTGAGCGCGGCGCCGATCTCGGAGCCGAGCAGCATGGTGCCGGTGGTCTCGACGGTGACCTGCGCGAACACCGCGACCGAACGCCCCGACGCCGCCGCCGCGCGCCGGGCGCCGACGATGGCGGCCTTGGCCTGGAGCAGGTCCTGCGCGGTCTCGACGAGCAGCGCGTCGGCGCCGCCCTCGACCAGGCCGGCGGCGTTGGCCTCGTAGGCGTCGCGGAGGACGGCGTACGGCACATGGCCGAGCGTCGGCAGCTTGGTGCCGGGCCCCATCGAGCCGATCACCCAGCGCGGCCGGCCGTCGGCCGCGTAGTCGTCCGCCACCGAACGGGCCAGCCGCGCGCCCGCCACGGACAGCTCGTGGATGCGCTCGGCGATGCCGTACTCGCCGAGGTTGCCGAGGTTGGCGCCGAACGTGTTGGTCTCGACGCAGTCGACCCCCGCCTCGAAGTACGCGGCGTGGATCTCGCGCACCACCTCGGGGCGGGTGACGTTGAGGATCTCGTTGCACCCCTCGTGGCCCTCGAAGTCGTCGAGCGTCGGCTCGGCGGCCTGGAGCATGGTGCCCATCGCGCCGTCGGCGACGACGACACGCTGGCGGAGGGCGGCGAGCAGGCTCTCGGTCACCGCCCCAGCGTACCGGCGCGCTGCGACACGAACGCCCGGCCGGGTAGGGTCCGGCCATGCCGAGCTACCAGCGTGTCCTGGTGGGCACCGACGGGTCCGAGACGTCGTACAAGGCGGTCGACCGCGCCGCCGAGATCGCTCGGGAGTCGGGCGCCCAGCTCATCGTCGTCACGGCGTACCGGCCGCTGTCGGCGCGCGAGCAGCAGGAGGCGGCGGCCCAGCTCGGCAACGACTCGTACAAGGTGGTCGGCTCGACCCCGGCCGAGGACGTGCTGCGCGCGGCGTGCGACCGCATCGGCACCGGCGTGGACGTCGACACGGTCGCCGTGCAGGGCGAGCCGGTCGACGCGCTGGTACGCACCGCGCACGACCGCCAGGTCGACCTGCTCGTCGTCGGCAACCGCGGCCTGAACAGCCTCACCGGCCGCCTGCTCGGCTCCGTCCCCTCCGTCGTCACGCACCGCGCGCAGTGCGACGTGCTCATCGTGGCGACGACCTGAGCCGGGTCCTCGGCGGCACCGCTCCGGTCGCCGGCGGCCGCGACCTCGCGCTCCCCGGCGGCGACCTGCGGCTGGCCGCGACCCGCTGGTCCGGCACCGGCACCCCGATCCTGCTGCTGCACGGGCTCGCGTCGCAGCGGCGCTTCTGGAACCTCGTGGCGACGGAGCTGGCCGGCCGCCCCGTCTGCGCGCTGGACCAGCGCGGCCACGGCGACTCCGACCAGCCGGACGACGGGTACGACCTGGCCACGGTCGCGGCGGACGCCGCCACCGCGCTGGACGCCCTCGGCTGGTCCCGCGCGGTCGTCGTCGGCCACTCGTGGGGCGCCGCCGTCGCGACCACGCTCGCCGCCGAGCACCCCGAACGCGTCCTCGCCGTCGTCGCGGTCGACGGCGGCCTCGGCTCGCCGCTGGCGGAGGGCGGGACGCGCGAGGAGTGGCGGCAACGCCTGGAGCCGCCGCGCATCGCCGCACCGCCGGACGAGCTCACGGCCCGGCTCCGGCAGGGCCCGCTCGCGCCGTGGTGGTCGGACGCGGTGGAGCAGGCGGTGCTGCCGATCTTCGCCGTCGGCGACGACGGGCTGGCCCGCGCGCGGCTCACCCGCGAGCGGCACCTCGCGATCCTCGACGGGCTGCTCGACTACGACGCGCCGGGCACGCTGGCGCGCGTGGCGGCGCCGTTGTGGGCGCTCGCCTGCCTCGGCGACGACGACTGGTCGGCGGCCAAGCAACGGCAGCTCACCGGGCTGCCGGAACGCGTCGCGCGAGTGCGCGCGTTCGCCCTCCACGGCGCCGTCCACGACGTACCCTTGCAGTGGCCGGCGCTCGTCGCGGGTGTCGTCAAGGCGGCCGCCGACGAGGTGGCCGCGACCGAGGGACGGGGATGACCGGGATAGAGCCGGAGGACGCGCTGCGCTCCCCCGTCGTCGTCGCGGCGTTCGAGGGGTGGAACGACGCGGGCGACGCCGCCACGGCGGCCGTGGAGCACCTGGAGCTGGTCTGGGAGGCCCGCCCGCTCGTCACGATCGACCCCGAGGACTACTACGACTTCCAGGTCAACCGGCCGACCGTGACGATGATCGACGGCGTCACCCGGCGCATCCAGTGGCCGACCACGCGGCTGTCGATCTGCCGGCTCGACGGCCCGCGCGACGTCATCCTCATCCGCGGGCTGGAGCCGAACATGCGGTGGAAGGCGTTCTGCGGCGAGATCCTCGACGTGGCGCTCGACCTCGACGCGGAGCTGCTCATCGCGCTCGGCGCGCTGCTCGCCGACGCCCCGCACACCCGCCCCATCCCGGTCACCGGCACCGCGAGCGACCCGGCGGTCGCGACGCGGCTGGGGCTGGACTCGTCGCGGTACGAGGGGCCGACCGGCATCGTCGGCGTCCTGCACGACCAGTGCGTGCAGCGCGGCCTGCCGTCGCTGTCGTTCTGGGCGGCGGTCCCCCACTACGTCGCGCAGCCGCCGTCGCCGAAGGCGACGCTCGCGCTGCTGCGCCGCGTCGAGGACGTGCTCGACATCCAGGTGCCGCTCGCCGACCTCGAGGAGCAGGCGCGCGGCTGGGAGCGTCAGGTCAACGAGCTCGCGTCGGAGGACACCGAGGTCGCCGAGTACGTGCGTTCGCTCGAGGACCGCGAGGCCGAGACCGACCTGCCGGAGGCGAGCGGCGAGGCGATCGCGCGGGAGTTCGAACGCTACCTGCGCCGCTCCGGCGACGACCCCGTCGGCTGACCCGCGACGACGCGGCGGCCCCGCGCGAGTGCGCGGGGCCGCCGGTCGTGCCGTGCGTTCGCCGTCAGCCGGTGGCGATGCAGGTGTTGATGTTGCCGACCGTGGCGCAGCCCGCCGCCACGGTGCGGACGCAGTTGCCGATCGGCACGGTCGGGCACGCGTCGACGGACAGGTGCGTGCAGTCGGCGGTGATGCCGCAGCCGACGTGGGTGCCGCCGACGACGGCGACGAGCTGCCGGCCGGTGAGCTCGGTCAGCGTCTCCCGGCGCAGGGTGAGGCGGCGCATCACGCGGTCGCGATACAGGTGTTGATGTCGCCGATCGTGGCGCAGTTCGGGCTGATGCTGTTCACGACGACGGCGCACTGGGTCACCGGGACGGTCGGGCAACGGTCGAAGCTGAGGCCGTGGGTACAGCCGTCGGTCGCGGCGCAGCCGACGTGCGTGCCGCCGGCGACGGAGGCGAGCTCGGGGCTGGTCAGCTCGGCGAGGGTCTCGCGCTTGAGGTGCAGGGTGCGCTTCATGCTGGGGTCTCCGGGAGGTAGGGGTCAGTTGGTCTGGACGCAGAGGACGCCGGTGTAGCAGCCGCCGAGGGTCAGGCAGGGGTTGACCGGCACGGTCGGGCAGCCGACGTCGACGCTGCCGCAGCCGTGGGTACAGCCGTCGGTCACCGCGCAGCCGACGTGCGTGCCGCCGGCAACGGAGGCGAGCTCCCGGCCGGTCAGCTCGGCGAGGGTCTCGCGCTTGAGGTGCAGGGTCCGCTTCATGCTGGGCTCCTTACGGGGTAGGGGGCGGGGCGGTCAGCCCGCCGGGCACGGGTAGACCGCGCGCGACAGGCAGTAGTTGAGCGGGGTGGTCGGGCAGGCGTCGAAGCTGGCGCCGTGGGTGCAGGTGTCGGTGGCGGCGCAGTCGACGTGGGTGCCGCCGACGACCGAGACGAGCTCGGGCGCCGTGAGCGCGGTGAGGGTCTCGCGGCGCAGGCGCAGGGTTCGCTTCATGGCGCTCCTCAGAAGGTGACGGTGCAGGGGAACACCGTGGTGCAGGCGTTCACGCTGGCGCAGTTGAAGACGGGCACCGTCGGGCAGGAGCGGTCCAGGCTCGGGCCGCTGAGCAAAGCGCCGGCGACCGACTCCAGCTCCGGTCCGGTGAGCTCGGCGAGCGTCTCGCGCTTCAGGCTGAGCGTGCGCTTCATCGCGGGGTCCTTCCAGGGCAGGCGCGGGCGGCGCCGGGGCGGGGACTGGCTGGGTGGGAGCGGGCGGGTGAGGTCACGCCCGGAGGGGCTCCTTCGGCGTAGGGGACCGAACGAGCCGGAATGCTACGCGCGACGCTGGGTCAACGGGTAGCCGAGCGCGACCGCCACGCCGGCGGCGACCGGCACCGCCCACGCCAGCGGGGTCCGCTCCCCCGCCGTGACGTAGACCAGCGCCCACGCCGCCTCGGCCGCCGTGAGGACCGCCAGCGCGTCGAACGCCGCCCGCGCCGGCGGCCGCGCGGACCGTCCGGCCCACCACAGCAACGGCAGCGTCACGGGCGCCGCGAGGACCGCGCCGCCCATCGACAGCAGCAGCACGAACGCCACCAGCCCGAGCAGGACGCGCAACGCCCTCACAGCCGCACCCCCAGCAGCCCGCCGGCGACCGCGCGGACCGCGGCCGGCGCCTCCGCGTCGGTGCCGCCGGTCCGCAGCGCCGCGTCGGCCCAGCGGTCGACCGCTGCCACGGCGGCGGGCGCGTCCAGGTCGTCGGCGAGGTGGCGGCGGACGGCCTCGGCGACCGGGCGCGCGTCCGGCCCGGCGTCGCGCGCCACGGCCTCCCGCCACCGCGCCAGCCGCGCGTCGGCGGTGACGATGTCGTCGTGCGTCCACTCCCACGGCGTGCGGTAGTGGTGGGCGAGCAGCGCGAGGCGGATCGCGGCGCCGTCGTGGTCGAGGCGGAGGTGGCGGACGAAGACGAGGTTGCCCTTCGACTTCGACATCTTCTCGCCGTGCAGGCCGACCATCGCGGTGTGCGTCCAGTGCCGGACGAACGGCCAGATGCCGAGCGCCGCGGTCGCCTCCGCGGAGGACATCTCGTGGTGCGGGAACACCAGGTCGGTGCCGCCGCCGTGCAGGTCCATCGTCTCGCCGAGCGTGGCCCGCGCGATCGCCGAGCACTCGACGTGCCAGCCGGGCCGGCCGCGCCCCCACGGCGCGTGCCACGACGGCTCGCCGGGCCGCTCGCGCAGCCAGAGCACCGGGTCGAGCGGGTCCTTCTTGCCGGGGCGGTGCGGGTCGCCGCCGCGCTCCGCGGACAGCGCGACCATCTCGTCGTACGACAGGTTGCCGACGGTGCCGAACCGCGGCGCCGACGACACCGCGAAGTACGTGTCGCCGTCGAGGTCGTACGTCGCGCCGTTGGCGCGCAGCAGCCCGATCATCTCCACGATCGTCGGCATCGCCTCGACGGCGCCGACGAAGTGCGTCGGCGGCAGCACCTCCAGCGCCGCCATGTCGTGGCGGAACTGCTCGGTCTCCCGGCTGCCCAGCGCGGCCCAGTCGTCGGCCGTCTCGGCGGCGCGTTCGAACAGCGGCTCGTCCACGTCGGTGACGTTCTGCGTGTAGACGACCTCGTGGCCGGCGTCGGCGAGGACGCGGCGGACGAGGTCGTAGGTGAGGTAGGTCATCGCGTGGCCGAGGTGCGCGGCGTCGTACGGCGTGATGCCGCACACGTACATCGTCGCGGCGCGGCCGGGCGCGAGCGGGCGGACCTCGCCGGTGGCGGTGTCGTGCAGCCGCAGCGGCGGGCCTTCGCCCGGGACGGCGGGGGGCGCGGGAACGTGCCACGACTCCATGCGGGACAGCCTAGAACGGCGGCCAGGGCACGGCGGGCCAGTCCGGGCTCGGGTGCGGGAAGCGCCCGGTCCGCAGCAGCGCCTCGACCCGCGCCAGCGTCGCGTCGACCTCCTCCGGCGCGAGCAGCCCGCGCAGCGTGCCGCCGAGGTCGCCGCCCGCGATCTCGGTGCGCAACGCCGCCAGCACCGCGACCTCCTCCGCCGCGAACCGCCGCCCGCGCCAGCCCCAGAGGACGGTGCGCAGCTTCGGCTCGACGTTGAACGTCACGCCGTGGTCGACGCCGTAGACGTGGCCGCCGGGCACGGGGAGGAGGTGGCCGCCCTTGCGGTCGGCGTTGTTGACGACGGCGTCGAGGACGGCCATGCGGCGCAGCGCGGGATGGTTCTGCCGCACCAGGTCGGCGAGGTCGACCTCCTCGTCCACGTCGATCCAGAGCTGCACCATCCCCTCGCCGAACGGCCCGTCGCGCAGCACGGTCGGCGGCACGACGTCCCAGCCGGTCGCGGCGGAGACGGCGTAGGTGGCGACCTCGCGGAAGGCCAGCGTCCCGTCGGGGAAGTCCCACAACGGCCGCTCGCCGCGGATCGGCTTGTAGACGCAGGCGGTGGTCAGCTCCTCGTGCGCGATCCGCGCGTAGAGCGTGGCGTTGCTCGCGTCGACCAGCCGCCCCTCGATCTCCAGCTCGCCCTCGCGCAGCAGCGCGAGCGCGCGGTCCAGGTCGATCTCGGTCATGCGGGGAGCACGACGTCGGCGCGTTCGGTGGGGCGGACGGCGGCCTCGTACGCGTCGTGCGCGGGCCGGTAGCGGGTGGCGTAGCGGTCGACGGCGTCGCCGCGCGCGGCGGCGCGGCGGAGCTGCTCGGCCGGGTCGACCTCGAGGCGTACCCGCAGGTCCCACAGCGGGTCCAGCTCCGGCCGGAACAGGAAGACGCCGTCGGCGACGACGGTGCCGGCCGCGGCGCGGACCGCGGCCGCGAACGCCGCCAGGTCGAACGCGTCCCGGTAGTAGTCGACCCGCTGCTCCGCCGGGCGGTGGTGGTCGTCCAGCCGCACCCGCGTCACCGGCGGCGGCAGCACCGCCGCCAGCGCGTCGGCGAACGTCGTCTTCCCGGCCGCGTCGCGCCCGTCGACGCCGACGCGGCTCCCGGGCGTCACCAGCGCGGCCACCCGCGAGACGTCGGCGTCAGTGACCGTGGCCATTGAGGCGGGCGCAGACGTGGCCCTCCGGGTCCAGCGGGCGCCCGCAGAGGGGGCACGGCGGCCGGCCGGCGGCGACGACGCGCAGCGCGCGCTTGACGAACGCCCGGGCGAACGCCGGCGTGATCCGCACGCGCAGCAGGTCGCCCTCGGCCGTCTCGTCGTCGTCCTCGGCGTCCTGCGCGTCGGTCATCTCGTGCGCCTCGACCACGACCATGCCGTCCTCGCCGTCCCACGCGATGGCGAGCGTCCCGGCGCGGAACTCCTCGAGGATCGGCTGGTCCAGCGGCGCGACGTCCTCCAGCCCGGGCGGCGCCTCGACGGGCGCGTCGGCGCCGCGGCGGCGGACCTCGTCCAGCAGGTCGGCGAGGCGTTCCGCCAGCACCTGCACCTGGGTCTTCTCCAGGGCCACGCTGGTGACGCGCTCGCCGTCGGTGGCCTGGAGGAAGAACGTCCGCTGCCCCGGCTGCCCCACGGTCCCCGCCACGAAGCGGTCCGGCTGGTCGAAGGAGAACACCTGTCGCGGCATGCGCTCCAACCTACCTACGCGCCCGCGCCGCCGCCCACGGCGGCGTCGGAGGACGGCCTGCGGCGGCCCTTCTTCTTCGGCGGCAGCAGGTCCGCGACGCCGCCGCCGGTGTCGTTGAGCCGGAGCACGAACGGCCGCAGCTCGGTGTAGCGGATGACCGTGACCGAGCACGGGTCGGCCGAGATCCGCTGGAACTGGTCGAGGTGCAGGCCGAGCGCGTCGGCGACGATCGCCTTGATGACGTCGCCGTGGCTCACCGCGACCCAGGTGGCGTCCGGGCCGAGGCGGGCGTTCCAGTCGCGGACCGCGTCGACCGCGCGGGCCGCCGTCTCCCGCAGCGCCTCGCCGCCGGGGAACGTCACGGCGCTGGGGTGGGCCTGCACGACCTTCCAGAGCGGGTCCTTGGCTAGGACCTTCAGCTCCTTGCCGGTCCAGTCGCCGTACCGGCACTCCCCCAGCCGTTCCTCGACCGCGACCTCGTTGTCGCGCCCCTCCGCGATGAACGCCGCCGTGTCGAGGCAGCGGTCGAGCGGCGAGGAGACGATCGCGGCGACGGGCAGCGGGGCGAGCCGCGCGGCGACGGCCGCGGCCTGCTCGCGGCCCCGGTCGTCGAGGTGCAGCCCGGGCGTCCAGCCGGCGAGCACCGGCCCGGTCATAGCCGTCAGGCCGTGGCGGACGAGCAGCAGCGTGGTCACAGCGTCGCGCTCCTCACCCCGGTCGCGACGAGCAGCAGCACGGCCGCCGCCGCCGCGACCCGGTACCAGGCGAACGTCCCGAACGAGTGCCGCCGCAGGAACGCCAGCACCCCGAACACCGCCAGCGCCCCCGACACCGCCGACGTCACGATCCCGACCGCGAACGGCACGCCCTGGCCGCCGAGCCCGCCGTCCAGCGTGGCGAGCGAGTACGCGCCGGCGCCGAGGATGACCGGCAGGCTCATGAGGAACGAGAACCGCGCGGCGGCGTCCCGCGACACCCCGGTCGCGCGGGCGGCGGTGATGGTGATGCCGGAGCGGGAGACGCCGGGCATCAGCGCGAACGCCTGGGCCACCGCCATCGCGACGACCTGGTGGCGTTGCAGGTCCTCGTAGCCGGTCGCCCGCGGCGCGCGCCGGTCCACCCACCAGAGCACGACGCCGAACACCGCGAGGAAGACGGCGATCTGCCACGGCTGGCCGAGGCGTTCGGTGATGACACCTTCGAGCAGCGCGCCGGTGACGGCGGCCGGGATCGCGGACAGCACGAGGAACCACGCCAGCCGCTGCTGCGGGCCGCGTACAGAGCGCGCGGCCACGGAGGCGAACCACGCGCGCACCAGCGCCGCCAGGTCGCGGCGCAGGTACAGCGCGGCGCCGGCGAACGTGCCGAGGTGCAGCGCGACATCGAAGAGCTTGTTGCCCTCCTTGGCGCAGTAGACGTCGCGCCAGCCGGCCGCCCACGGCACGAGGATCAGGTGGCCGGACGACGAGATCGGCAGGAACTCGCTGACGCCCTGCGTCAGCCCGAGCGCGGCGGCCTGGAGGACCGACAGGTGCAGCGGCAGGTCCGGCGGGCAGGCGGTCAACCCACCCCGGCCTTCTCCAGCGCCTCGACCGCCGTGCGCAGCAGCGCGACCCGCTCCTCGACGGTCGCCGCCGCCGGCGTGATGGTCAACGTCGTCACGCCCGCCGCCGCGAACGCCTGGAGCCGGTCGGCGATGCGGTCCGGCGGGCCGAGCAGCGACGTGGAGTCGACGAACTCGAACGGCACCTCCGCCATCGCCGTCGCGTAGTCGTGCGCGAGGTAGGCGTCCTGCACCTTCCGCGCCGCCTCCTCGTAGCCCATGCGGCGGGCGAGGGCGTTGTAGAAGTTCTGCTCGCGCGAGCCCATGCCGCCGACGTAGAGCGCGGCGTACGGCCGGATCGGGTCGGCGCACGCATGGACGTCGTCGCCGACCGACAGCGGCACCGTCGGCACGACGTCGAAGCCGTCCAGCCCGCGCTCGCCGCGGCCGCGCGCGATCGCGGCGAGGTGCTCGCCGGCGTGCTCCGGCGAGAAGAACACCGCGAGCCAGCCGTCGGCGACCTCGCCGGTCAGCTCGAGGTTCTTCGGCCCGACCGCCGCGAGGTAGAGCGGGATGCGGTCGCGGACCGGGTGGACGATCAGCTTCAGCGCCTTGCCGGGGCCGTCCGGCAACGGCAGCGGGTAGTGCGGCCCCGGCGCGGTGAGCCGTTCGCGGGTGAGGGCGCGGCGGACCACGTCGACGTACTCGCGGGTGCGGGCCAGCGGCTTGTCGTAGCGGACACCGTGCCAGCCCTCCGACACCTGCGGCCCGGACACGCCGATGCCGAGCCGGAACCGCCCGCCGGACAGCGCGTCCAGCGACGCCGCCGTCATCGCCGTCATGGCCGGGGAGCGCGCGGGGATCTGCATGATGCCGCTGCCGACGTCGAGGCGTTCGGTCTGCGCGGCGACCCAGGTGAGGACGGTGACGACGTCCGAGCCGTACGCCTCCGCCGCCCACGCGACGGCGTACCCGAGCCGGTCCGCCTCCCGCGCCAGCGCGACGCCGTCGCGGGCGTCCTGCGCGGTGCTCCAGTACCCGAGGTTGACGCCGAGTCGCATGCCCGGAACCTACAGGTAGCCGCCCGCCATCCCCGGGCCCAGCGGCCCCGCGTCCGCGACGGGCGACCCCTCCTCGCGGAACGTCCGGCCGCCGAACCTCGCCTTGATCTCGTCGTCCACCCGGTCCGCCGTCTGCGCGATCGTCGCGACCGTCCGCGCCAGCGTCTGCTCGTCGAGCTGGTCGGCGGTGAGGACGTGGTCCAGCCGGACCGCGCCGCGTTCGCCGTCGAGCGAGAACCGGCCGACCGGCATGGAGAAGTTCATGTTCAGCAGGAACGCCCCGAGGTCGCCGTCCGGGGTCACCTCGACGTTGGTGATGGACAGCACGCGGACGAGCACGCTGCCCTCGACCAGGCCCAGCGTCACGAAGACCCGGACGCTGCCGACGTCGACCGACCAGCCGCCCGCCGGCAACGGCGTGGGCTCGCCGAACATCGCCCGCAGCACCGGCTCCACCCGGGCCGCCGCCGTCGTCAGGTCGTCCTCCGCGCCGGTCGGCCGGTGCCCCGGCGACCGCCGCCAGAAGTCCTCCGACGTCCCCGTCGCCACCGTCCAGTGGATGACGCCGCCCGGGCCGGCGACCGCGTCCAGCGAGAGCAGCTCGGTGAGCCGCCCGAGCAGCCCGCGGGCGGCGTCGCCGTCGGTGCCCTCGGGCAGCGCCAGCAGCCCCTCGACCGTGTCGCCGTAGACGACCGTCAGCGTCGCGGCGCGGGTGCCGTCGGCGGCGACGAGGTTCCACACCTCGGCGGACGCGGTCCGGGTGACGCGGTGCAGCGACCAGCCGTCCGCGCCCTGCTCCGCCGGCTGCCCCACCGGCTGCTCCGCCGCGGGCGGCGAGGCGGGCGGCGGCGCGGGCGGCGTGCCGTTGGCGGACGGGGGCGGCTGCTCGGTCATGCGGCGAGCGTACGTGGCGCGGCCGGGTCCGGGCGGTACCGTCGCAGCCATGAAGCACCGGCACCTCGGCCGCAGCGGCCTGGTCGTGTCGCGCCTGGCGCTCGGCACCATGACGTGGGGCGGCGACACCGGCGAGGACGACGCCGAGCTCCAGCTCCGGGCGTTCCGCGAGGCGGGCGGGACGCTGATCGACACCGCCGACGTGTACGTGAAGGGCGAGAGCGAGCGCGTCCTCGGCCGGCTCCTCGCGAAGGAGGGCGGCCGCGAGGAGGTGCTGCTCGCGACGAAGGCGTTCGGCGTCACCGGCCCCGGGCCGATGGGCCGCGGCACCTCGCGCGGGCACCTGCTCGCCGCGCTCGACGCGTCGCTCGCCCGGCTCGGCACCGACTGGGTCGACCTGTGGCAGGTCCACGCGTGGGACGCCAGCACGCCGCTGGACGAGACGCTGGACACCCTCGACACCGCCGTGCGCTCCGGCCGCGTCCGCTACGCCGGCCTGTCGAACTTCACCGGCTGGCAGACCGCCAAGGCCGCCGAGCACCAGCGCGCCAACGGCCTCACGCCGATCGTGTCCACGCAGATGGAGTACTCGCTGCTCCAGCGCGGCATCGAGCGCGAGGTCGTGCCCGCCTGTCTCGACGCCGGCATCGGCATCCTGCCGTGGTCGCCGCTCGGCCGCGGCGTGCTCACCGGCAAGTACCGCGACGGCAAGGTGCCCAGCGGGTCGCGCGCCGCCAGCGGCAACTTCTCGTCGTTCGTCGAGCCGTACCTCGAGGACGACCGCACCCACGTCGTCGACGCCGTCCTCACCGCCGCCGACGGGCTCGGCGTGACGCCCGTCGCCGTCGCGCTGGCCTGGGTCCGCGACCGGCCCGGCGTCGTCGCGCCGATCGTCGGCGCCCGCACCGCCAGCCAGCTCGCCGCGTCGCTGGCCGCCGAGGCCGTGACGTTGCCGGACGAGATCCGGGCCGCCCTGGACGACGTCTCCATGCCCGCCGCCTCCTACCCGGAACGGCTGCCGTTCGCGACCCGGCACGAGGACGTGGAGGACTGACCCGCCGGTGAGCAGGAGCGGCGCGGGGCGCCGCCGAACCGTCTCCCCATGCGCCTGCTCCCCCGCCTCCTCGTCGTGCTCGCGGTCCTCGCCGCGCCGCTGTCCGCCGCCGACGCCGCCG
This sequence comes from Mycobacteriales bacterium, assembly GCA_035714365.1. Lineage (GTDB taxonomy): Bacteria > Actinomycetota > Actinomycetes > BP-191 > BP-191 > BP-191. The sequence continues at coordinate 15,102 of DASTMB010000035.1, forward strand.
CCCCGCGCGACGGCCGCGGCGACGCCACGGTCATCGCCGTCATCGACTCGGCGTTCTCGCCGTACCACTGGGACTACCTCGCCTCGAAGATGCCGCAGGCGCGGAACAAGGACCGCTCCGACGACCTGCCGCTCACCACGGCGCCCGACAAGTGGCTGCCCGGGTTCCCGTCGACGCGGTCGTTCTCCTCGTACAACAAGCTCCCGCTCACCCTCGAGGGCAGCGACCCGGCGACCAAGCCGCAGGACCTCGACGCCAAGGACAAGGCGAAGTGGGACGCTGTGAAGTCCTCCGACGCCAAGGCCGTCCACTACTACTGGATGCCGGGCACCAAGGTGATCGGCGCGCTGACGTTCGGCCCCACGCCGTTCTCCCGGTACAACCCCGACTCCGCGCTAGGCACGCCCGGCCACATCCACGGCGACACGTCCGAGCACGGCATGGGCACCACCAGCGTCTCCGTCGGCAACCTCAACGGCACCTGCCCCGAGTGCCTGCTCGTGTTCATCCAGTACACCGACGCCGGCAGCGCCGAGCTCGCCATCAACTGGGCCATGCGCCAGCCGTGGATCGACGCCATCAGCAACTCGTACGGCATCTCCTCCGGCTACGCCGTCCGGGACCGCGTCTACAACGGCTCCGACGTCGCCCTCCAGCGCGCCGCCAGCCAGCGCGGCCAGACCGTCTTCTTCTCCGCCGGCAACGGCATGGAGAACGCGTTCACCGTCCCGAACAGCACCCTCGAGTCCTCCCAGGAGGGCCCGGACTGGATCGTCACCGTGACCGCCACCGACCCCAACGGCGGCACGTACACCGGCACCGGCAAGCCCGCCGACGTCGCCGGCATCGGCGTCTCCTACCCGAGCGCGTACGAGGCCGAGTACGTCAGCAGCCGCGGCAAGTACGGGTTCAGCGGCACCTCCAACGCCACCCCCACCATCGCCGGCACCTACGGCCGCGCCCTCTACCTCGCCCGCCGCACCCTCCCCGGCGACAGCCGCACCCAGTCCGCCGGCGTCGTCGCCAAGGGGTCGTTCCGCTGCGGCAAGGCGCGCACCGCCTGCGAGCTCGCCGGTGGCCTCACCGCCAACGAGCTGCGGATGCGCCTGCTCCAGAGCGCCGTCTCCACCGGCAAGGGGTACACCGACGGCCTGCTCGGCCTCACCACCACCCCGCGCGCCGCCGACTCCCAGTACGCCGCCGAAGGGCACGGCACGTACGCCGCCCGCCTGCACGGCGACAAGGCGTGGCTCGCGGAGTTCGACCGCCTCTGGAAGCCGCTCGTCGGCGCCGCCAAGGCGCCCGCACGCCCGGCCGGCGAGAAGGAGTGGTTCCTGGTCGACTCGTGGTGCCGGCAGCACATCTGGGGCGAGTGGAGCGGCGGCTACTACAAGGGCGGTGCCCTGCCCGCCGACGACCCGAACTACCCCACCCGCACCTCGCTCCACAACGCCTGCCAGAACATGCAGCAGCCGCCGAAGTAGGTCGCGGTTGTAGGCCGCACCGGGCTACTGCTCCCGCTAGTTCCGCGCCGCTGCGCGGCGCTCCCTTAGTCGCGGGAGCAGTAGCCCGGCCCGTCCTTTCCCGTCCTCCGTCCCCGTCCCCCAGCCCCGGTGATCAATGCTGCGGGGCGGGCGGGCGCGGGCGCGGCGGCGCAGCACGGTTCGTCCCGGGCGCGGCCGTCAGAGGATCAGCAGGTCCTCAGGAAGCGGTCGAGGACGCGGGCGCCGAACTCCAGGGCGTCGATCGGGACGCGTTCGTCGACGCCGTGGAACATGCCCGCGAAGTCCAGGTCGGGCCGCAGCCGCAGCGGGGAGAAGCCGAAGCCGCGGATGCCGAGGCGGCTGAACGCCTTGTTGTCGGTGCCGCCGGAGAGCATGTACGGCACGATCCGCGCGCCCGGGTCCTCCGCCTTCAGCGCGGCCCCCATCGCCTCCACCAGGTCCCCCTCGAACTCCGTCTCCAGCTCGATGTCGCTGTGCACGTACTCGACCTGGATCTCCGGCCCGAGGACCTCCCGCAGCTCGGCGTCGAACTCGTCCGCGAACCCCGGCAACGTCCGCCCGTCGACCTCCGCGTAGGCCTCCGACGGGATGACGTTCACCTTGTAGCCGGCCTGGAGCATCGTCGGGTTCGCGGTGTTGCGCAGCGTCGCGCCGACCATCCGCGCGAGCGGGCCGAGTTTCGCGACCGTCGCGTCCATGTCGTCCGGGTCGAGCGTGATGCCGAACACGTCGCTGATCTCGGCGAGGAACCGCCGCATCGTCGGCGTGACGTGGATCGGGAACGTCGCGTTGCCGAGCCGCGCGACGGCCTCGCAGAGGGTGGTGACGGCGTTGTCGTCGTTGATCATCGAGCCGTGGCCCGCCCGGCCCTTCGCGGTCAGCTTCATCCAGCGCATGCCCTTCTGCGCCGTCTCGATGAGGTAGAGCCGCAGGTCGTCGCGGACCTGGAGGGAGAAGCCGCCGACCTCGCTGATCGCCTCCGTCGCCCCCTCGAACAGCTCCGGGTGCGCGTCGACGATCCACTTGGAGCCGTAGAGGCCGCCGGCCTCCTCGTCGGCGAGGAAGCAGAAGATCAGGTCGCGCGGGGGAACCACGCCGTTGGTCCTGAAGTCGATCGCCGTCTTGAGGGTCATGGCGACCATGTCCTTCATGTCGACGGCGCCGCGCCCCCACACGCAGCCGTCGTCGACCTCCCCGGCGAACGGGTCCATCTTCCAGTCGATCGCGCTCGCGGGGACGACGTCGAGGTGGCCGTGCACGAGCAGCGCGCCGCGGCTGCTGTCGGCGCCCTCCAGCCGCGTGACGACGGTGGTGCGGCCGGGGTCGGACTCGACGACGGTGCACTCGTAGCCGGCGTCCGAGAGGGCGGTGGCGACGTACTCGGCGGCCGGGCGTTCCTGGCGGCCCGGGTTCGACGTGTCGATACGGATCAGGTCCCGGCACAGCTCGACGACGTCGGTCACGGTCGCTCCTCGGCGGTTCGCGTTGGTGGACGGGGCGCGGTAGGAGGTATCTTGTCGCCTCGCGCGCCTCCGTGGAGCGCGGGTCACGTCCGAGTGGCGGAATAGGCAGACGCGCTAGGTTGAGGGCCTAGTGCCCGCAAGGGCATGGGAGTTCAAGTCTCCCCTCGGACACTCAGCTCGGGAACGTTCCCCGGCCGACGCGTAACGGAAAGCCGCGCGTGCGACGCGTTCCCGTTGGCAGCCCCGTCCCGTACGAGGCAGGATCGGCCCTCATGACCACCGATGCGGACGCGGACGCCCTGCGTCGCCTTGCTCACGGGCTCCAGGGTCGGACCGGTCGTCTCTTCTCCGTGACGGACGACTGCGTCGACGGGCCGGGCACCACGCGCGTGGTCATCGCGCCGCACGGCGACATGCCGGCGAGTGACCAGGCGGCTCACATCGACGTCGGTTTCATGCTCAACAGGGACCGCGCGGACACGACGATCTGGGACTGCGCCACCGGGTTCGGCCGCAGCAAGGCCGAGGCGATCGACTCGGCGGTGAACGCCTGGCTGAGTACCACCGGCTCGGTGGTGCTGGAGTTCCTCGAAGGCACCGGTGAGCACGCCGATCACTACACCAGCGCCGAGACGGGCCTGGCCGGATGCCATGCCATCCACGGGCCGATCCTCGGATGGGGGGTCGGGGACGGGCCAAAGGCACTGCAGCAATGGTGGCTGGACCATCCGTTGCTGCCGCTGCTGGCACAGGTCCTGCCACTGGGCGGGAGTGACTTCATCAGGGCGCTCCGGGTGTTCTTCGGCTCGCAGGGCTTCGAGAGCATCGCGGAGGTGACTCTCGACCGACAGCCATCGGCGGCGGCGAGCGACCTGCTCCTTGCGCAGGACTGGCCCAGGTTCGACGAGCCCGCCTACGTGCGTACCTTCGTGCTGGTGATCCCGGAGACCCTCTGATGCTCCGACCGCGCTGCTGACGTTCGAGGTGCCGTCGGGGCGGGGTACGACGGCCACGTGGGCGACGAGCGAGCGGCGTTCGACGGGCTGGTGAGCCGGCTCGACTACCCGATGTACGTCGTCACGACGGCGGCGGGCGGCGAGCGCGCCGGCTGCCTCGTCGGCTTCGCCACCCAGTGCTCGATCGACCCGCCGCACTACCTCGTCTGCGTCTCGAAGCGCAACCACACGCACCGCGTCGCGGCGGCCGCGACGACGCTCGCCGTCCACGTGCTGCCGGCGGCGCGACGGGACCTGGCCGAGCTGTTCGGCGGCGAGACCGGCGACGAGGTCGACAAGTTCGCGCGCTGCGCGTGGCGGGAGGGGCCGGACGGCGTGCCGGTGGTCGACGGCAACGCCGGGTGGTTCGCCGGACGGGTCCTGGCCCGGCACGACCTCGGCGACCACACCGGCCTGCTCGTGGAGCCGGTGGGCGGCGAGGCGGGCGCGGGGCGGGACCTGGTGACGTTCGACGCGGTGCGGGACCTGGAGCCGGGGCACGAGGCGTAGGCTCCGGCGCCGTGCCGCTGACACCCGGGGAGTTCTACGCGAACGCGCTCGCGCACGCGGGCGAGGCCGGCCGGCTGCCGCTGCCGGAGCAGGCGATGTGGGAGATCTTCCCGTTCGAGCCGGACCGGCTGGTGGTCAAGCCGCTGGAGCCGCCGGTGCTGCCGGAGCCGCCGCGCAACGGCGAGGGCGGCCGGGAGTGCTGGCGCTGCGCCCACCCCGACGAAGGGGTGGTGTGGAGCGACGAGCGGTGGGTGTTCGCGACCGAGCGCACCGGGCTGCCGTTCGCGGGGATGCTCCAGCCGCGGGCGCACCTCGACCTGGGCGACCTGGACGAGACCCACGCGGCCGAGCTCGGCGTCCTGACCGTGCGGATCGAACGCGCCATCCGCGGCCTCGGCGGGGTCGGCCGGGTGCACCTGTACAAGTGGGGCGACGGCGGCGCGCACCTGCACCTGATGTTCCTGGCCCGGCCGGAGGGGCTGCTCCAGCTCCGCGGGTCGAACCTCGCGCTCTGGGAGGAGATGCTGCCGCGGGTGCCGGAGGACGTGTACGCGGCGGACGCGCGGGCGGTCGCGCAGGCGCTGGCCGCGCACGGCGGCACCGCCCGCGCCTGACGACGCGGGCGGCCCGCCAGGACCGCTAGCGGAGGTCGTCCGTGCAGAACGGGATCTGGTAGCTGAGGCCGACGCAGGCGCGCCCGGTGCTCGTGTTGACGAACGCGCCGCCGACCGGCTGCTCGTTGGTCCCCGAGCCGTGCGTGGCGCCGACGCCGACGGTGGTGCCGTCGTTGTAGACCTTGACGTGCACCGGGGCCTCGCTGGCCGCGTGGGCGGGGACGGCGGTGGCGGCGGCCGCGATCGCGGCGGCGCAGAGGAGTCGCTTCACGTGCTCTCCAACCGGGTGAGGGGTCGCCGGGAGTCCGGCGCGCCCGCGGGCTTCGACGCCGCGGGGTGCCCCTCCTGCCTACGCGGGCGGCGTCCCGCGCTCCGCGGCGGCCGCGACGGTCGCCACGAGGTCGTCGGGCGTGAACGGCTTGGCGATGAAGCTGACGCACCCGGCCTCGACCGCGGTGTCGGCCGCGCTGGCGTGCGCCGAGAACAGCACGACGTTGAGCGAGTCGAGCCGCCCGGACTCGCGGAGCCGGTCGAGGACGTCCCAGCCGCTGAGGTCGGGCAGCCGCAGGTCGAGCAGCACGACATCGGGCCGGCCTTCGGCGAGGTAGTCGAGGGCGCCCTGGCCGGTGTCGCGCTCGTCCACCTCGAAGCCCGCGATGGTGAGCGCGAGGCGGCAGATCAGGGCGATGTCGGGCTCGTCGTCGACGACGAGGACCTTCGTCACGGCGCCGTCCGCAGCGCGACCGCGAACGTCGCGCCGTGCGGCTGCGCGGGCTCGTACGTCAGCCGCCCGCCGAGCGCCGCCGCGAGCCGGTGCGAGATGGCCAGGCCCAGCCCGGAGCCGGGGGTGCCGGTCACCGCGGCGGAGCGGCTGAACGGCTGGAACAGCTCGCCGAGCAGGTCGGCCGGCACGCCGTTGCCGTCGTCGGACACGCTGATTCGCACCTCCTCGCCGACCGTGGTGCCGCGGATGGTGACCGCGGGTCCACCGTACCGGTAGGCGTTGGCGAAGAGGTTGACCAGGATCTCGCCGAGCCGGTCCGTGTCGGCGAGGGCGGTGAGGCCCGGGTCGACCTCGACGGTGACGTGCGCGGTGACCGGCGGCGGCGCGGTCTCCAGCGCCGCGACGACGGCGCGCGACACCTCGACCGGCGCGAGCTGCACCGGCACCCGCCCGGCGTCGAGCCGGGACAGGTCGAGCAGGCTGGTGACGAGCTGGCGGGCCCGCTGCCCCTGGCGCCCCAGGGCGTCGAACGCCGCGTCCAGCTCGCGCTCCCCGAGCTGCTGGCGGCGCGACGCGAGGAGCGTCGCCATGCCGGAGACGGTGGTGAGCGGGGTGCGCAGCTCGTGGGCGGCGTTGGCGACGAACTCGGTGCGCAGCCGGTCCAGCCGCCGCGCCTCCGTGACGTCCTGCGCGGTGCCGACGAGCGCGACGACGGCGCCGCTGTCGTCGCGGAGCGCGCGGCCGCGCGTGTGCAGCCAGCGCACCGACCCGTCGGGGAGCAGGATGCGGTACTCGCCGGTGTACTCGCCGCCGGTGGCGACGGCGGCGTTGATGCCGGCGGACGCCTCGGCGATGTCGTCCGGGTGGATGCGGCTGGCCAGCCGGTCGGTCGCGATCGACACCGAGCGGGGCTCGTACCCGTGGATCCGGTACATCTCGTCCGACCACTCGACGTGGCCGGTGGTGACGTCCCAGTGCCAGCTCCCGAGGTGCGCGAGCTGCTGCGCCTCGGCGAGCGCCTCGCGGGCGGCGACCTCGCGGGAGTGGGCGTAGGTGCGTTCCAGCGTGACCTGCACCAGGCCGCCGACCGTGCGCAGCAGGTCGAACTCGTCGCGGCCGAAGAACGGCGAGTAGGCGCTCGTCCAGATCTCCAGCCGCCCGCCGGGGAGCGTCACGCTGAGGTGGTCGGGCGCGACCTGCGTCACGCCGGGCGCGACCGGGTGCGGCGTCGCGCCGTCGTCCGCGCGGGTGGTGCCCGAGCGGCCGAGCAGGCCGCCGCTGTCGCGGTGGATCTCCACGCCCTGCGCGCCGACCAGCTCGACCAGCCGCGGCAGCAGGTCGTCGACCACCTGCTCCGGCCGGGTCGCCTGCGCCAGCGCGACGAGCGCCTCGTGCAGCTCCTCCACGTCGCGCGCGCGCCAGGTGCGCAGCAGCCCGCGCGGCGGCGCGAACCCGCAGAGGAAGAACAACGCGCTCGTGATCGCGACGACCTGCACCACGACCGTCCCGGCCGACGACCGGTCGCTCGGGAACAGCACCGCGAACACCACCGCGCTCGCCGTCGCCGCCGCGCCCGTCGCGAGCATCTGCATCCGCCGGCGCGCCACCGTCGGCAGCGTCCGGCCCGCCCGCCACAGCCGGACCGAGACGATCGTGCTCAACGTCGTCCACTCCAGCCCGATCAGGACGAGGTAGACGACGATCTGCGCCGACCGCGGCCCCTCCGGGTCGCCGAAGCGCACGACGAACGTCGCCAGCAGCACGGCCGCGACGACCGCGTGCACGAGCGCGCGCACCAGGCGCGACGGGCGTTCGAACGTCTCCATGAACCGGTACAGGAAGTACGGGAACAGCATGATCGCCGCCACCAGCAGCCGCTGGGCCAGGTGGACGAGGGCGCTGTCGGAGTCGCGGGGCAGCAGGTCGCCGACGCCGAGGGCGGCGGCGACGACGCCGAACGTCGCGGCCAGCCACGCGCGCGCGGCACCGCGGCGTTGCAGCCAGCGGCGCGCGGCGACGAGGGCGACGAAGGTGAAGACGCCGAGCTCGACGTAGCGCAGTGCCATGACGGTCGTGGTCACGGGAGTCCTTGCGGTGCGGGTGGGAAAAGCATGCGGGTGGGTGGCTTCGCCCGCCTATGGCTAGATCGGGTGGTTCCTGAGCGCCGTTCGGCCGATACGGGACGCCGTGCGCGCCGTGGCGCCGCCGCGCCGCGCGGCCGGGTAGCGTCCGGGGTGTGGACGGGACGTCGTTGCGGGGCGCGCTGCTCGTGTCGACGCCCGGCCTGCGCGACCCGAACTTCGACCGCACCGTCGTCCTCGTCCTCGAGCACGACGAGAACGGCTCACTCGGCCTGATCCTCAACCGCCCCAGCGCCACGCCCGTCGGCGAGGTGCTGCCGTCCTGGCACGACCTCACGTCGGAGCCGTCGGTGGTGTTCTCGGGCGGGCCGGTCGACGGCAGCGCCGCCATCTGCCTCGGCAGCACCCGCCCGGGCATCTCCGCGCGGGCGGCCGTGCAGCCGATCAACCCCACGCTGGGGGTGGTCGACCTCGACAGCGACCCGGCGCTGCTCGCCGGTGGCGTCGCCTACGTCCGCGTCTTCGCCGGCTACTCCGGCTGGGGCGGCGGGCAGCTCGAGGCGGAGATCGAGGCGGGCGGGTGGTTCGTCGTGGACGGGCTGCCGGGCGACCCGTTCACGGCGGCGCCGCTCGCGCTGTGGCGGACCGTGCTGCGCCGCCAGGGCGGGCGCCTCGCGCTGTTCTCGACCTACCCGGACGACCCCGTCCACAACTGATCCCCGTCGTCCACAGGTCGCGGTATTCGGGTCGCTCCGTGTCACACCCGCGGGTGAGGATGCTCCCGTGACCGTTCCCGACGCCCTCGCCGGCCCGCGCCGCCTCTCCCCGGACGTGCGGCGCCTCGTGCTGGGCAACACGCTGTCGGCGCTCGGGACCGGGTTCACGCTGCCGTTCCTGCTCATCTACCTGACCAGGGTGCGGCACTTCCCCGTCTCCACGGCCGGCTACGCGATCGCCACGCTCGGCCTGGTCGGCCTGGTCAGCGTCCCGGCCATGGGGTCGTTGAGCGACCGGGTCGGGCCGTGGCGGGTGCTCGTCGGGGCGTTGCTGGTCGAGGGCGCCGGGACCGCCGGGCTGGCCGCGATCACGCGGCCGTGGCACGCGTTCGTGGTGCTCGCCGTGCTCGGCATCGGCGGCGCCGCCACCTGGCCCGCGCAGGCCGCGCTCATCGCCGTGCTGGTGCCGCCCGAGCAGCGACCTCGCGTGTACGCCGTGCAGTTCGCGCTGCTCAACCTCGGCATCGGCGTCGGCGGCGCGGTGTCCGGGCTGCTCGTCGACGTCCACCACGTCGGGTCGTTCCAGACCATCTACCTGGTCGACGCCCTGTCGTTCGCCGTCTACGCCGTGCTGCTCGGCACCCTCCGGCACGTCTCGGCGCCGCCCCCGCGCGACCCCGCCGAGGGCGCGGGCGGGTACCGCGCGGTGTTCGCCGACCGGGTCTTCCTCCGCGTCTGCGGCGCGATCCTGCTGCTGTCGGTCGCCGGCTACGGGCAGGTCAACGCCGGCTTCCCCGCGTTCGTCAGCGACGTCGCGCACGTGTCCACGCGGGCGATCGGCTTCGCGTTCGCGGCCAACACCGCCGCGATCGTGCTCGCCCAGCTCGCGGTCGAACGCCGCCTCCAGGGCCACCGGCGCACCCGCGCGTTCGCGCTGCTCGCGATCGTGTGGGCCGTCTCCTGGCTGGTCATCGGCTCGGCCGCGCTGGTGAGCGGCCTGGGGTCGGCGACGTTCGTGGTCGTCGGGCTCGGCCTGTTCGGGCTCGGCGAGACGCTGTGGGCGCCGACCGGCGCCAGCCTCGTCAACGACATCGCTCCCCCGCACCTGCGCGGCCGGTACAACGCGCTGTCCAGCGTCACCTGGCAGGCCTCCGCCGTGCTCGGCCCGGTCGTGGCGGGGGTGGTGCTCGGCGCCGGGCAGCCCGCGCTGTTCATCGTGGGGCTGGTCGTCGTGCTGCTCGCCAGCGCGGCCGCCGCGCTGCGGCTGGAGCGGCACCTCACCCCGGAGCAGAACGGCGCCGCCCGCGCCGGGCCGCTCCCCGAGGAGGTGCTGCCCGCCGTGTGAGGCCGGCGCCGCGGCGCGCGGGTTGCTGCGCGCGTGCCGCGCGTGGGGCCCGGTCAGCGGCCGAGGACGCCGAGCACCTTGCGCGTGAGGAACCGCGTGCCCGCGAACGTCAGGTGGATGCCGTCCTCCTGCCGCGCCAGCACGCCCTGGACGTAGTCGCTGTACCGGCCGTCCACCGCGTACAGCGACCACGAGTCGACCCACGAGACCCCGCGCACGTCGCGTGCCGCGGCCGCGGTGGCGGCGTTGAGGGCGCGGTAGCAGGCGGCGATGTCCGGCTTGCGCGCGATCGGCAGGCCGATCCAGTAGACGGGGCGTTCGGCGTTGCCGGTGTACGCGCGCATCAGCTCGCCGGCGCGGCGGCGGTACTCGGCGGACCAGCCGGCCGAGCCGACCGACGTCCAGGCGCCGGTGCCGCCCGCGCGGATCGGCTGGCAGTCGTTCGCGCCGATGAACACCACGACGGCGGCCGGGCGGCTCGCGGCCTGCCCGCGGGCGTACGCCGTCCAGTCGAAGTAGTCCGGGCGCGCGAGCCCCGAGCTCGGGCGGCTCTCGACGGCGGTCGGGCGTTTGCCGCGTGCCGTGGCGACCTGCTGGCCCAGGTAGTACGCGAGCGAGTCGCCGGTGACGAGCAGCCGGCCGGGGCCGCCGCCGCCCGCCGACGGCGGCTGCGGCAGCACGGCCACGGGCGCGCGCGGCGCGGCCAGCCGGAGGTCGTAGGCGGCCGACCCGGCGTCGAACGCCGCGTCCGCCGGCCGCACGACCCGGTACGCGTAGCTGCCGGCGCGCCGGTGGGTGACGCGGAACGCGTAGGCGCTGGCGGCGTCGAGCGTGCCGACCGACTCGGTGCGCCAGCCGGTGCGGGTGCGCAGCTCCAGCCGGACCGGCTGCCCGGCCCGCCCGGGCCGCACCGCGCCGCGCAGCACGGTGGTCCAGACGCCGCGGGCGACGGTCGTGGCGGCGGTGACGGTGACGCGTTGGGCGACGGCGACGCGGACCGCGGCGGAGGCGGCGGCCGGCTCGCCGGCGACCCGCAGCCACACCTCGGACCCGGCTGCCGGCCGGAACGACGCGTGCACGTGCCCGGCGCCGTCCGTGACGGGCGTGCCGACGACGGCGGTGCGGTCGCGGTGGTCCATCCGGGCGGCGACGACCTCGACGGCCCGGCCGGCGAGCGGCGCGCCGTCGGCGCCGCGGACCAGCCCGTCCACGCGGACGGTGCCGCCGTAGGCGACGCGGTCGGGGGCGACCGAGGCGCGCAGCGCGAGGGTGGGCGCTGTGGTGGCGGCCGCGGCGGCGTGGCCGTGCGGCGCCTCGTGGCCGCCCAGCTCGAACGCCGCGGACGCGGCGGCGGCGAGCGCGACCGTGACCGCGACGGCGAGCGCGGCGGGCCGCGGCAGCCGTGGGCGACCCCGCATCACAGTCCTCAGCTCCCACACGTTCCGCTCCGGCGACGGCGCATCCTCCCATCCCGGGCGGCCCGCGCGCGCCCACCCCCGCCACCGCGGTGGCGACACTCGGCTAACCGTTTCGTGACGACACGGCCGGAATCGGGGGAGCCAACGGGCCCCCCGACCGCTACCGTGAGGCGCACGAAACGCGCGAGGGGAGGGTGCCGGGTGTCCCGCAGCCTGCTCCTCAACGCGTCCTACGAGCCCCTCTGCGTCCTCCCGGTGCGCCGGGCGGTCGTCCTCGTGCTCACCGCCAAGGCGGTGGTGCTGGAGGAGGGGACGGCGGCGTTGCACTCCGAGCGGCTCACCGTCGCCGCGCCGGCCGTGATCCGGCTGACCCGCTACGTCCGGGTGCCGTACCGGTCCCGCGCGCCCCTGTCCCGGCAGGGCGTGCTCGCCCGCGACGGCCACCGCTGCCAGTACTGCGGCGCGGCCGCGGAAACGCTCGACCACGTGCTGCCGCGCTCGCGCGGCGGCCGGCACGTCTGGGAGAACCTCGTCGCCGCCTGCCGCCGCTGCAACCACACCAAGGCGGACCGCACGCTCGACGAGCTCGGCTGGACGCTGCGCTCGGGGCCGCCGGTGGCGCCGCGCGGCGTGCAGCGGCTGCTGCTCGGCCACGGCCGGTGCGATCCCGCCTGGGAGCGGTACGTCGGCGCGGAGGCCGCGACCGCCTGACGGCGGCCGTCCTACATCGCGACGCCGAGGGTGGTGGCGGTCGGCGAGAGCGGCACGTCGTCCTTCGCCGGGTACGTCCGCAGCAGCCGGTCGCCGAGGTGGCCGGTGACGCCGTACCAGTAGTTCTCGTTGCGGAAGTGGTGCAGCCGGTGCGCCCGCCACAGCCCCCGGTAGAAGCGGCCGCGCGGCCGGTAGTCGGTGTGGATCAGGTAGTGCGTCCACTCGTACACCAGCGTCAACGCCGTCCCGGCGACGACGGCGGTCGCGATCGACGGCCGCCACAACCAGGCGAGCAGCAGCAGGCCGGCGTCGAGGACGGCGTAGCAGCGGATCGCGCGCAGCGGGATGAACAGGTAGCGCGGGTCCTTCGGCGCCTGGTGGTGCTTGCGGTGCAGCCGCCCGATCGTGAGGTCGACCTGCCGCCCGAACACCTGGCGCGGCCGCCAGTGCAGTATCACCACGTGGATGATCCACTCGGTCAGCGGCTGGAGGGCGACCAGCGCGGCGCCCACGACGAGGTCGCGCCACCGCCAGCCGCCGATGGCGACGCGCGCCGCGACGGCCACGGCCAGCATCCCGGCGAGCCAGCGGGCGGTGGGGAACGTCGTGAACTCCCGCAGCGAGGCCCGCAGGCCGGGCGGCGCGGGCCTGGTGCGTTCGGCGACGGCGGGCACGGGACACCACCTCCCTCCCCCGCAGTCTCGCGCGGGCGGGCGTTCCTGGCGAGGACCGACCGCCCGGCGGCGGCCGCGCTCGCGGCGGCGCTGCTGCTCGCGGCGCTGCTCGGCGTCCGGCTGGTCGCCGCGGGCGGGCCGTCGGGCGCGGTCGTGGCGGGCGACGCGTTCGTCCGGCCCGGGCACCCGGCCGACCTGCGCGTCGTGCACGAGCGCAGCACCGGCTACGACGGGCAGTTCGTCTACCGGCTCGCGCTGGACCCGTTCACCCGCTCGATCACCGACGACGGGATCACGCTGGACAACGCGCCGTACCGCCAGCAGCGCGTCGGCCTGCCGTTCGCCGCGTGGGCGGTGCGCGGTGCCACCGGGCTGCCGCTGCCGGTCGTGCTGCTGCTCGTCAACGCCGCCGCCCTCGTCGCGGCCACGGCGGCCGGCGCCGTGCTGGCGCGGCGCGCGGGCCGGAACGCGCTGTGGGGGCTGCTCGCGGGCCTCTCCCCCGGCCTCGTCGTCGCGGTCACCCGCGACCTCACCGAGCCCCTGGCCGCGGCGCTGCTGCTCGCCGGGCTGGTCGCCTGGACGGGGCGGCGGCCGGCGGTCGCGGCGGCGGCGTTCACCGCGGCGGTGCTGACCCGGGAGACGGCGCTGGCGATGCTCGCCGGTCTCGGCCTCCACGAGCTGTTCCGGCTGGCCCGCGGCTCCGACCGCGCCGCCGCCGCGCGGCGCGCGCTGCTGCTGCTCGTCCCGCTCGCGGTGGACGCGGCCTGGCAGGCGCACCTGCGCGCGGTGTGGGGCGAGCTGCCGCTGCACGCGACGGACGGCGACGTCGGGCTGCCGCTCGCGCGGACGGTGACCGGCCTGCTCGCGCACGACGCGTCCTGGCGCGACTGGACGTCGACGCCCGCGCTGCTCGCGCACGCGGCCGTCGGCGAACGCCTCCTGCTCGCGGCGCTGCTCGCCGCCACGGCGGTCGCGCTGGCGCGCAGCGCGGGCGACCCGCGGCTGCGCTGGGCGTGGGTGCCGGCGGCGCTGCTCGCGACGTCGGCGGCGTGGGCTACCGACGTGGGGTTCCTGCGCGCGGCGAACGAGGCGGTGCTCGCGGGCACGCTGGTGCTGTTCGGACTGCGGACCCGCCTCGGCTCGGCCGCGCTGACGGCGACCGCCGGGCTGTCGCTGTACGTCGCCGCCGTCTACGGCGCGGCGCTCTGACCGCGCGTTACGCGGCTTCCAGCTCGTCCACGGCCGCCTCGGCGGCGCGGTCGGCGGCGAGCATGGCCAGGCAGGTCTGCAACGCCTTGACGCCGATCGCCTGCTCCTCGCGGGTCGGCTCGGCGGTCGTGACGAACCGCTGGAGCTGGTGCCCGCCGAACAGCACCGCCCGGCCCCACCAGGAACGCGGCCGGCGCGCGGCGAGCGTGACGATCTCGACGGACAGCGCGAACACGAACAGGAACGACAGCACGCTCACCGGCCCGTGCGAGGGCAGCGGCAGCAGGCAGCCGGCGATGAGGACGGCGACGACGTTGGTGCCGCAGCGGTCGTGGACGCGGGGCGCGGCGAGCACCGCGTCGAGGTCGTCCAGGCTGATGCCGCGCTCGTAGGCGGCGACCGCCTTGTGCTCGGCGCCGTGGAACCGCCACATCGACGGCGGCATCAGCGCGCGCAGCGCGACGAGCTGCGCCAGCACCAGGGCGACCGCGGTGATGCCGCTCTGCCAGCCCCACACGGGCGGCGCGTGCAGCACGCGGGACAGCGCGGCGTTGAGCAGCAACGGCGCGGCGACGAACAGCGGCAGCGCCCAGCGGACCCGCCGCGGGAGCTGGCGGTTGCGGCCGGCGCCGCCCATCGCGCGCAGGCCGCGGAACAGCGCGGGGCCGAGCCCGGTGAGCACGCGCAGCAGCGGGACGGACGCCCACTTGTTCTCCGGCAGCCGGCCCATCTCGAGCGAGCCGTCCACCCGGGCCACGGCCCAGACGTCGCCGGCGCGCATCAGCACGCCGTCGGACAGGGCCTGACCGCCGACCTTCGGCGTGGACGTGCGACGACGGCTCACGAGCGGCTCCGAACCGGGACAAGAGGGACGTAACCGGGCTGAGGTGCTCCCGTCGGGAAACGGTAACCCGCCGGCCCGCGCCGTACTTCCCGAAATCGGAAAGGTGACGGAGCCCTCACCTTGTCTTGGGGCGCGTCCGGAACGGGTACCACTGGACCAGACGCGAACGACGATCCGAAGGAGGCTCGCAGATGTACATCGGTGCCGGTGCCATCGTCCTGATCCTGATCATCCTGCTGCTCCTCTGGCTCTTCTAACAGCACCCGAGACCCGACGGGCACCTCGTCGGCCGACCGCCTCGGCGGCCGGTCCTCGAGGTGCCCGTTCTCGTCTCCGGGGCCGCGCGGCGGCCCGCGGGCTCAGCCGCTCAGGTGCCAGTCGGCGTCGAGCAGCCGCAGCATCCGGCGCGCGAGCAGCCCCGCCCCGTCGGTCGACAGGTGGATCCCGTCGCTGCTGCGCATCCGCCGGACCACCCCCCGCTCGTCGGCGAAGCTGTCCTGGTAGTGGCCGTCCGGCGCGTACATCGCCCACACGTCCACGAACGTCACCCCCGCGACGCTCGCCGCCGCCCGCCGCACCGCGTCGTTGAGGACCCGGTAGATCCCGGTGAGCCGGTCGGACCGGGCGATCGGCATGCCGATCCAGTAGACCTTGCGGTGACCGTTCGCGAACGCGCGCATCACCGCCGCCGCCCGCCGCTGGTACTCCGCCGCCCACTCGGCGGAACCGGCCTGGAGCACGCGGCCGCCGACGCTCATGTTCTGCCCGTCGTTGCCGCCGATCATGAACGACACCGCCTCCGGGTCGCGCTCGGCCGCGAGCTGCCGCGCGTACGCCGGCCAGTCGAAGAAGTCGTCGCGCACCAGGCCGGTGGAGTACTTGGGCACGGTGCAGCCGGCGACGACGTGGCGGCGGGCGTTGGCGTACGCCGCGAGCTGCGGCCCGGACGACTCCTGGAGCGAGTCCCCGGTGACGAGCAGGTCGAGCGGCGCGGCCGGGGTGATCGCGCGCGGGTACCCGCCGGTCGAGGCGGCGGGCGGCGTCTCGCACCGGCGGTTGGTGCGGATCGCGCCGCCGGTCGTGGCCGTGGGCGACGCGGGCCGCGAGGAGGGTGGCGTGGTGGCGGGCGCCGAGGTCGCCGCGGCCGTCGTCGGCGGGACGGTCGTGGGCGGCGCGGAGGTCGCCGCCGTCGTCACCGCGGGCGCCGTGGTCGCGGGCACCGCCGCGCGCCGGGGCGAGCCGGCGCACCCGGCGGCGGCCAGGCAGACGGCGAGCACCGCCGCGACGAGCGCGGCGGCACGGGAACGGGTCGGGTACGGCACGCGGAGCACGGTAACGGACCCCTGTGACAAAACGGCGCGATCAGCGGCCGAGCCGCGCGGCGATCTCCTCGACCACGTCCGCGACCGCGAGCCCGTCCACGTCGACCACGGCGTCCGCCACGGCCGCGAACCCCGGCTCCCGCTCGGCGGCCAGCGCGGTCACGGTGGTGAGGGGGTCGGCGTGGAGGAACGGTCGCGCCGGGTCGGCCACCACCCGCGCCGCCAGCGTCTCCGGCCGGGCCCGCAGCCAGACGACGTACTCCCCCGCCAGCAACGACCGCAGCGCCGGGTCGAGCACCGCCGAGCCCGGGGCGGCGACGACCGCCGGTCCCGACGCCGCCAGCGCCGCGCGCAGCACCGCCGCCTCCGCCGCGTGCAACGCGCCCGCCCCGTCGCGCGCGAGCAGCACGGCCGCCGGGGCGCCGTGCGCGGCCTGCAGCAGCGCGTCGTTGTCGACGTACGGCCGGCCGAGCCGGGCCGCGAGCGCCCGCCCGACCGTCGTCTTCCCCGCGCCCATCATCCCGACGAGCACCACGCGCTCCACGACGCGGAGCATGACACCGCACAACTCGGGGCATGTCGTGCAACGAAGCCGGTATCGTCGGCGTCTCACCCTGTGGACGTCCGGTCGGACGGCGAGGGTTTCGGCGCGCCCGGTGCGCCGCGGGTGGAGGTAGTGCAGGTGAGCGGCGTTCCGCGCAAGGCCAAGGCCGGTCTGATCGTCGCGCTGGTCGCGGTGCTGGTGGGCGCGCCCGCCGGCGTCGGCTACGCCGCGTACTCCCAGGACGCGCCGATGCGCGGCCTGCTCCCGAAGGGCACCGTCGTCGGCGGCGTCGACGTCTCCCGCCTCCAGCGCCCGGCCGCGCTCGCCAAGGTCACGGCGGTGGTCGAGCGCGACTTCGACCGCAAGGTCACGGTCACCGTCGGCGGGCACGCGTACACCACCAGCCTGCGCGCGCTCGGCGCGCGCGACGACGCGAAGGCCGCGGTGGGCCGCGCGTTCGCCGCGGCGTCGGCCGGCAACTGGCTGACCCGCGCCTGGCACCGCGTCGTCGACGGCACCTCGGCACCGCGCGAGGACGTCAAGGTCGTCGACCACGACCCGGCCAAGCTCGAAGCACTCGTGACGCGCGCCGTGGCCGACGTGTCGGTCGCCCCCACCAACGGCGAGGTGCACAGCGCCGGCGGCTGGCTGACGTTCACGCGCGGGAAGTTCGGGCGCACCGTCGACCGCGACGCGGTGCGCAAGGCGTTCGTCGCCGCGTTGAAGGACGGCTCGCCGCGCAGCGTCGACTCGCTCGAGGTCCCGCCGGGGCCGTCGGTCGAGACCGCGATCCTGGTCCGCACCGGCGAGAACAAGCTCTACCTCTACCAGCACGGCAGGATCACCCGGACGTTCGGCGTGGCGACCGGCTCGCCGCGGTACCCGACGCCGCACGGGCGGTTCGAGGTCGTGCTCAAGCGGTACCTGCCGACCTGGGTCAACCCGTGGTCGCCGTGGTCGATGCACGAGCCGGCGCGGATCGGGCCCGGCCCGAACAACCCGCTCGGCACCCGCGCCATGAACCTCAGCGCCCCCGGCATCCGCATCCACGGCACGCCCGCCGACCGCTCCATCGGCTACTCGGTGAGCCACGGCTGCATCCGCATGCACATCCCGGACGTCGAGGCGCTCTACCCGCTGGTCCCGACGCACACGCCGGTGTTCATCCTGAGCGCGGGCCCGCCGCGGCTGCCCGGCGCGAAGGTCGACACCGGCGCCGTCGCCGACGGCGGCTGACGGCCCCACCCGCACGGTTCCTCCCGGGCTACGATGCCCGCGGAGCGCCGGGAAGCCTGGTCGGCAACGCCGCCCAGCCTGCCCGGAGGACGCCCGATGAGCGACCACCCGACGCGCGAACGCCCCGCGCCGGAACGCCCCGCCCGCCGCATGGCGGTCGCCGACTACCTGCGCGTCGAGTCGGTCGGCGGCGCCGTCCTCCTGCTCGCCGCCGCGCTCGCGCTGCTCTGCGCGAACACCCCGCTGCGCGGCGCGTACCACGCCCTCACGCACGCCCGCGTGCCGCTGCTGCGCCTCGACGTCGCCGGCTTCGCCGCCGAGGGGCTGCTGTCGGTGTTCTTCTTCGTGGCCGGCCTCGAGGTCAAGCGCGAGCTGGTCACCGGCGAGCTCCGCCACCTCCGCAACGCCGCCCTCCCCGTCGTCGCGGCCGCCGCCGGCATGGTGGCCCCCGCGCTCGTCTTCCTGCTCGTCGCCTGGGGCGCGCCCGGTGCCGGCCGCGGCTGGACCGTGCCGGTCGCGACGGACATCGCGTTCGCGCTGGGGGTGCTGGCGTTCGCGGGCACGCGGTACCCGGCGTCGTTGCGGGTGCTGCTGCTCAGCCTCGCCGTCGTCGACGACCTCGGCGCGATCGCGCTGATCGCGCTGCTGTTCGCGCACGGCGTCCGCCCGCTCGCGCTGCTCGGCTGCCTCGCCGTCCTCGCGCTCTACGCGGCCGCGCAGCGGCGCGGGTGGACCGCGCCGTACGCCGTCCTCCCGCTCGCCCTGCTCGCCTGGCTGCTCGCGCACGCGGGCGGTGTGCACGCCACGGTCGCCGCGGTCGGCCTCGCGCTGCTCACGCCGGTCGAGCGCGGCGAGCGGCTGGAACGCCTCCTCCAGCCGTGGTCGGCCGGCGTCGTGGTGCCGGTGTTCGCGTTCACCGCGGCCGGGCTGCCGCTCGACGCCGCCGGCCTGCGCGCGGCGCTCACCGACCGCATCGCGGTCGCGGTCTTCGCCGGGCTGGTGCTCGGCAAGCTGGCCGGCATCGCCGGCGGCACGGCGCTCGCGACCCGGCTGCGGGTCGCCGCGCGACCGGCCGGCGTCACGGCGTACGACACCGTCTGCCTCGGCGCGCTCGGCGGCGTCGGCTTCACCGTCTCGCTGCTGCTCGCCGACCTGGCGTTCACAGGCAGCCGCGCGGAGCACGCGAAGACCGGCGTCCTCGCCGCCTCCGTCACCGCCGGGCTGCTCGCCGCGCTACTGCTGCGCGTACGCCGCCACGAGCCGCGGTAGCGCCTCGCCGAGCGGCTCGCGCACCACCTCGTCGGCGATCGCGTCGTACGGCGTCGGCTCGGCGTTGGCGATCACCAGCCGCGCCCCGGCGCGCTTCGCGAGGAGCGCCAGCCCGGCCACCGGCTGCACCGTGAGCGACGTGCCCGCCGCGAGGAAGACCGCGCACCCCACCGCCGCCCGCCGCGCCCGCTCGACGTTCGCCGGGTCCAGTGACTGCCCGAACGACACCGTCCCCGACTTCAGCACGCCGCCGCAGGCGAGGCAGGGCGGGTCCGCCTCGCCCGCCTCGACCCGCGCCAGCGTGTCCGCCATCGGCGTCACGGCGCCGCAGCCGAGGCACTCGACGCGGTAGAGCGAGCCGTGCATCTCCACGACGACCTCCGGCGAGGAGCCCGCGCGCTGGTGCAGGCCGTCGATGTTCTGCGTGACGAGCGTGTGCAGCGCGCCGGCGCGTTCCAGGTCCACCAGCGCGCGGTGGGCGGCGTTCGGCTCGGCGGTCCAGGCGGGGTGCTCCAGCCGGTTCCGCCAGGCGCGGACCCGCAGCGCCGGGTCGGCCACGTACGCGTCGAGCGTGAACATCCGCTGCGCCGCCGGGTCGCGGGTCCAGACGCCGTTCGGCCCGCGGAAGTCGGGGATGCCGCTGTCGGTCGACACCCCGGCCCCGGTCAGCACGGTCACGCGCACGGCCCCATCCTGCCGCCCGTTACGCTCCCCCGCATGACCAGGGCCGCCGTCCTGCGCGCGACCGGCGCGCCCCTCGACGTCACCGACATCGACCTCGCGCCGACCGGCCCGGGCCAGGTGCGGGTGCGGCTGCGCGCCACCGGCGTCTGCCACTCCGACCTGTCGATCTGCACCGGCGCGCTGCGCCACCCGCTGCCCGCCGTGCCCGGCCACGAGGGCGCCGGCGTCGTCGCCGAGGTGGGCGAGGGCGTCACGTCCGTCGCCCCCGGCGACCACGTCATCCTCAACTGGACGCCGTCCTGCGGCACCTGCTTCTTCTGCGCCAAGCACGAGCCGTGGCTCTGCGAGCGCGCCGCCGCCGACGCGCTCGCCGCCCCCTACGCGACCGCCGGCGGCGAGGCGCTCGCGCCGGTGCTCGGCAGCGGGGCGTTCGCCGAGGAGACGCTGGTGCTCGAACGCGCCGTCGTGCGCATCCCGGACGACGTGCCGTTCGAGGTGGCGGCGCTGGTCGGCTGCGCGGTCACCACCGGCTTCGGCGCGGCCGTCAACACCGCGAAGGTGCAGCCGGGCGACACCGTCGCCGTCCTCGGCTGCGGCGGCGTCGGGCTGTCGGTGATCCAGGGCGCGCGGCACGCCGGCGCGGCGCTCGTCGTCGCCGTTGACATGACCGACGACAAGCTCGCGCTCGCCCGCGACCTCGGCGCCACCGACACCGTGAACGGCGGCGACGACGTCGAGGCGTTCGTCCGCGGGCTGACCGAGGGGCGCGGCGTCGACCACACGTTCGAGGCGATCGGCCGCGGCGCCACCATCCGCACGGCGTACCGGATCGCCCGTCGCGGCGGCAACGTCGTCGTGGTCGGCGCCGGCCGCCACGACGACAAGGTCGAGCTCTCCGCGCTGGAGCTGTTCTTCCAGGCGCGCAGCATCGTCGGCTGCGTCTACGGCTCCGCCGACGTCGCCCGCGACTTCCCGCGGATCCTCGCGCTCTACAAGTCAGGCGCGCTCGACCTGGACCGGCTGATCACCGCCCGCACCACGCTCGACGGCGTCAACGACGCCCTCGACGCGATGGCGGCCGGCGTCGGCGCGCGCACCGTCGTGACGTTCGGGCAGGACTGACCCGGCCGGGCGGCGAAGCGGGTCGCGACCGTACCCCTCAACGGCTGGAGCCCCCTCATGCGCCGTCTCCTGCTCGCCGCCGCCGTGGCGGCCGCCGCGTTCGCGCCCTCCGCGCACGCCGCCCCCGACTCCAACGTGCACGCCTGCGACCTGATGGTCTACCTCGGCGACGAGGTGCCGTTCGTCGTGCGCACCGTCTACCCGCTGCTCCCGCGCCCGGCGCAGGAGGAGTACCAGCACGCCGTCTACGTCGCCTGCTCGCTCTAGCCGAAGGAGCCCCCGTGCGCACCCTCCGCCTCGCGCTCGCCGCCGTCGCCCTCGGCGCGGCGTTCGCCGTCCCCGCCTCCGCGTCGGAGCCGCCGGTCGGCATCTGCTCGCAGGACATCGACTGGGGCAACGTCAACGACGTGCTCGCCCAGCTCCCCGAGCCGGTCGCCCGCGCGGTCGTCTCGACGATCTGCCGGGTCTGACCTGCGCGACGTCCTCGCGGCGGGCGGTCAGCCCGCCGTGAGGACGTTGAGGGAGGAGCCCGCGCGGAACCACGCGATGTGCTCCTCGCTCATCGTGTGCGTGGTCTCGAACTCGTCGCTCGTGCCGTCCGCGTGCCGCGCCACGACGCGGACGGTGCGGCCCGGCGCGAGGTCGGCGAGGCCGACCACGTCGATCCGGTCGTCCTCGCGGATCAGGTCGTACGACGCCGGGTCGGCGAACGTCAGCGGCAGCATCCCCTGCTTCTTCAGGTTGGTCTCGTGGATGCGCGCGAACGACCGGGCCAGCACCGCGACGCCGCCGAGGAACCGCGGCTCCATCGCCGCGTGCTCGCGCGACGAGCCCTCGCCGTAGTTCTCGTCCCCGACGGCGACCCAGCGCACGCCCTTCGCCTTGTAGTCGCGCGCCACGGCCGAGTACTGGTCGGTGGCGCCGGTGAGGACGTTGAGGCCCTTGCCGGTCTCGCCGCTGAACGCGTTGACCGCGCCGATGAACATGTTGTCGCTGATCCGGTCCAGGTGACCGCGGAAGCGCAGCCACGGGCCGGCGGGGCTGATGTGGTCGGTCGTGCACTTGCCGGTCGCCTTCATCAGCACCGGGCAGTCCAGGAAGTCGCCGCCGTCCCAGGCCGCGAACGGCTCGAGGAGCTGGAGCCGGTCGCTGTCCGGGCGGACGACGATCTCGACGCCCTCGCCGCTCTCGGGCGGCGCGACGAACCCCGCCTCTCCCTCGCTGAACGACCCCTCCGGCAGCTCCGGCGCGACCGGCGGCTCGAGCATGAACGTGCTGCCGTCCGGCGCCGTGATCGGGTCGGTGGCCGGGTTGAAGTCGAGCCGGCCGACGAGCGACTGCGCGACCACGAGCTCGGGCGACGCGATGAACGACAGCGTTTCGGCGCGGCCGTCGTTGCGCTTCGGGAAGTTGCGGTTGTACGAGTTGAGGATGGAGTTGCGGGTGCCGGGCGGCAGGTCGTTGCGCTGCCACTGGCCGATGCACGGGCCGCACGCGTTGGCGAGCACCGTCGCGCCGATCGCCTCCAGCGCCGCCATCTGGCCGTCCCGCTCGATCGTCGCGCGCACCTGCTCCGAGCCGGGCGTCACGAGCAGCGGCGTCGCCGCCTTGACGCCGTGCGCGGCGGCCTGGCGCGCGACGTGCGCGGCGCGGCTCATGTCCTCGTAGGAGGAGTTCGTGCACGAGCCGACGAGGGCGTTGGTGAACTCCACCGGGTAGTCGTTGGCGGCGGCGTCGGCCCCCATCCGCGACACCGGCCGGGCCAGGTCGGGGGTGTGCGGGCCGACGATGTGCGGCTCCAGCGTGGCCAGGTCGATCTCGACCACGCGGTCGTAGTAGGCCTCGGGGTCGGACTCGACCTCGGCGTCGGCGCGCAGGTGCTCGGCGACGGCGTTCGCCAGGTCGGCGTAGGCCTCGCGGCCCGTCGCCTTGAGGTAGGCGGCCATCCGCTCGTCGTACGGGAACAGCGAGCAGGTCGCGCCGAGCTCGGCGCCCATGTTGCAGATCGTCGCCTTGCCGGTGGCGCTCAACGACGCCGTGCCAGGCCCGAAGTACTCGACGATCGCGCCGGTGCCGCCCTTGACGGTGAGGATGCCGGCGAGCTTGAGGATGACGTCCTTCGCGCTGGTCCACCCGGAGAGCTCGCCGGTGAGCTTGACGCCGATCAGCTTCGGCACGCGGACGCCGAACGGCCCGCCGGTCATCACGTCGACCGCGTCCGCGCCGCCGACGCCGATGGCGACCATGCCGAGGCCGCCGGCGTTCGGGGTGTGCGAGTCGGTGCCGATCATCATGCCGCCGGGGAAGGCGTAGTGCTCCAGCACGACCTGGTGGATGATCCCGGACCCCGGCTTCCAGAAGCCGATGCCGTACTTCGCGGACACCGACTGGAGGAAGTCGTAGACCTCCTTGTTGACGTCGACCGCGGCGATGAGGTCGGACTTGGCCTCGTGCTGGGCGAGGATCAGGTGGTCGCAGTGGACCGTGCTCGGGACGGCGACCTTCGGCAGCCGCGCGGTCATGAACTGGAGCAGCGCCATCTGCGCCGTCGCGTCCTGCATCGCGACCCGGTCCGGCAGGTACTCGCCGTAGTCGACGCCGCGTTCCAGGCCCTGGCCCTCGGGGTCGCGCAGGTGGTTGAACAGCACCTTCTCGGCGAACGTCAGCGGCCGGCCGAGGCGGCGGCGGGCGACGGCGAGCCGCTCGGGCAGCCGGTCGTACAGGGCCGAGATCAGCTCCACCGGGGTGCTCAGGCCGTCCGTCGTCATCGCGCGCTCCTCGTCCGTCGTGCCGCTCGGCCGAGCATAGTGCGGCGCCCGGCGCGTTAGCAAGACGAACGTACGGTTTTCTTTTGGTACCGTCGGAGCGTGCCCAAGGTGAGCGCGGAGGCGCTGGAGGCGCGGCGGCGGGAGATCCTCGACGGCGCCCGGCGGACGTTCGCGCGCTGGGGGTTCGAGGGCGCCACGGTGCGCCGCCTCGAGGAGGAGACCGGCCTGT
This sequence comes from Mycobacteriales bacterium, assembly GCA_035714365.1. Classification (GTDB taxonomy): domain Bacteria; phylum Actinomycetota; class Actinomycetes; order BP-191; family BP-191; genus BP-191. The sequence goes on from DASTMB010000035.1 coordinate 39,085, forward strand.
CGCGCGGCGCGATCTTCCACCACTTCCGCGACAAGGAGTCGCTGTTCCTCGCCGTCGCCGAGGACGACGCGCTGGCGATGGCCGAGACCGTCGCCGAGCACGGCCTGGTGCAGGTCATGCGCGACCTGCGCACCTCCGACCCCGGCTGGCTCGGCACCCAGCTCGAGGTGGTCCGCCGGATGCGCACCGACGCGGCGTTCCGCCGCCGCTGGTCGGCCCGCACCGCCCGGCTCGCCCGCGCCGCCACCGAGCGGCTGGAACGCCAGCGCGAGGCCGGCGCGGTCCGCGACGACGTGCCGGTCGGGACGCAGGTGGCGTTCCTGCTGCTCGTGCTCGACGGCCTGGTGCTGCACCGCGCCACCGGGCAGCCGACACCGGACGCGGTGCTCGACCTGGTCGAGACCGCGGTGCGGCGCCCGTAGTCACTCGGGACCAGCCGGAATCGGCCGGAACAGGCCATGCGCTCCGGCGCCCCACCTGCCGTTACCGAAGGTGGAGGACTCGACCGACGGGACGGGCGGCGTGGCTGGCGACGAACGCGAACGGCACGGCCGGCCGCCGCGCGTCGTCCTGACGACGACCGCGGTGCTCTGGGCCGGCGCGCTGGCGCTGTTCGTCGCGCTGCCGGACACGCCGTACCTCCGGGTGCCGTTCGCCGGCCCGGCGGTGTGGGCGCTCGCGCTGGGCCCGCTGTTCCTCCTCTGCGAGCGGGCCGCGGTCCACGTCGAGTACCGCGACCAGACGCACACGATGAGCATGACCGACCTGCCGCTGGCGCTCGGGCTGTTCTTCGTGGCCCCGCACGTCCTGCTGCTCGTCCAGCTCGCCGCGACGACGCCCGTGCTCGTGTGGCGGCAGCGCCGGGGCGCCTGGCTGCCCAAGACGGCGTTCAACGTCGCCCTCTACCTCGTGATCGGCGAGGTGGAGACGCTCGTCTTCCGCGGCGTCGCCGGCGGCGCCGGGCCCGGCTGGCGCACCTGGCTGGCCGTGCTGGCCGGCGTGACCGCCGCGAACGCCGTCGTCACCGCCGCGATCGGCACCGTCATCCGCGCGACCGACGGGATGTCGCCGCGGGACATGGCGTACGGCTTCGGCATCGGCCTGACCGGGTCGCTGTCGATCGCGGGCGGCGCGCTGCTCGCGGTGCTCGTGCTCGTCACCGACCCCCGCTCGCTGTGGCTGCTCGCGGTCACCTGGGCCGCGCCGTACCTCGCCTACCGGCAGCTGGTCCGCACCCGCGAGCAGCAGCACAACCTCGACCTGCTGCACGAGATGAGCGCCCGGCTGATGGCCGACGCCGAGCTCGACGACGTCGTCGGCTCGCTGCTGGACGAGGTGCGCGGGCGGTTCCGCGCCGCCGTGGCTGAGCTGACGCTGGCGCCCCTCGACGGCGAGACGACCGCGACGCGGACCGTCGTGCACGCCGACGGCCGCCGCGAGACCGAACGCGTCGCGCTCGACCCGGCGGAGCTCGCGCTGGTGGTCGCCGGCGGCGGCGACTGCCGCGTCGTCCGCGAGGGCGACGACGACCCGCTCGCGGCCGCGCTGGACCGGCGCGGGGTGCGCGACGCGATGCTGGTGCCGCTCGCCGGCCGCCCCGGCGCGCTCGGGCTGCTGCTCGTCGGCAACCGCCTCGGCACGCTGGCGGGTGGCTTCGCCGACGCCGACGCGACAGTCTTCGCGACCGTCGGGCGGCAGATGCAGATCGCGCTCGACAACGGCCGCCTCGAGCGCAACATCGCCAGCATCACCGCCCTCAAGGACGAGATGCGCTACCAGGCGCTGCACGACCCGCTCACCGGCCTCGCCAACCGGGTGCAGTTCGCCGCCCGCGTCGAGGAGGTGCTGCGCGACGCGGCCGGCGAGCCGGTGGCGTTGCTGTTCGTCGACCTGGACGACTTCAAGACCGTCAACGACACGCTCGGCCACGCCGCCGGCGACGACCTGCTCCGCCAGGTCGCCGACCGGATCCGCCCCCGCCTGCGGCCCGACGACGTGGCGGCGCGCCTCGGCGGCGACGAGTTCGCGATCTGCCTCGCCGGCGTCCGCGACGCCGCCGCCGCGCGGGTCGTGGCGCAGCGGCTGCTCGCCGCGCTCGCCGAGCCGGTCGACGTCGACGGCCACCCGATGACCATCCGCGCCAGCGTCGGCATCGCGATCGGCGGCGCCGAGACCGACCCGGCGGCGTTGCTGCGGCACGCCGACACCGCCATGTACATGGCGAAGATGCAGGGCAAGGGCCGGTTCGAGGTGTTCGACGCCGGGCTGGACGAGCACGTGCACGAACGCCAGCTCCTCAAGGCCGACCTCGCGCGCGCCGCCGTCCGCAACGAGTTCTTCGTGCAGTACCAGCCGGTCGTCGACGTCGCGACGCGGCGGCTGGTCGGCGCCGAGGCGCTGGTGCGGTGGCAGCGGCCCGGGCGCGGCGTCGTCCCGCCGGACGAGTTCGTCGGCGCGGCCGAGGAGATCGGCGTCATCCACGACCTCGGCACCTACGTCCTGCGCACCGCCTGCCGGCACCTGCGCGAGTGGCGCGCGGACTGGCTGGCCGACCCGGCGTTCTCCCTCGGCGTCAACGTCTCCGCGAAGCAGCTCCTGCACCCGGCGTTCGTCGATGACGTCGCGGCCGTCCTCGCCGACAGCGGCGTCGACCCGGTGCAGGTGACGCTCGAGGTCACCGAGAGCGTCATGATCGGCGACAACGAGCAGTGGCGGACGTCGTTGCACTCGCTCAAGGACCTCGGGCTGCGCATCGCGGTGGACGACTTCGGCACCGGCTACTCGTCGTTGAGCTACCTCAAGGACCTGCCGATCGACGTGCTCAAGGTGGCGAAGCCGTTCGTGGACGGCCTCGACCACGGGACCCGCGAGACGGCGCTGGTCCGCGCGATCCTCGGCATGGCGCACGGCCTCGGCCTCGGCACCGTCGCCGAGGGCGTCGAGCGCGAGGTGCAGCGGGAGGTGCTCGCCGACCTCGGCTGCGCGCACGCCCAGGGGTACCTGTTCGCGAAGCCGATGGCGCCGGAGGACTTCGCCCGCCTCGCCGCCGCGCTCCGGCCGCCGCACGCGCGGGGCGGCGTCGTGATCCCGCTCCCCCGCAACGCCGCCGACTCCCGCTCCGGCACGGCACACGCGTAGGCGCGTGCCGTACGGTCCGCTCATGGACCTCCGGCTCTCCGGCCGCTGCTACGTCGTCACCGGCGCGTCCCGCGGCCTCGGCCGCGCCACCGCCGCCGCGCTCGCCGCCGAGGGCGCCCGCGTCGTCCTCAACGCCCGCTCCGTTGAGTCGCTCGCCGCCACCGTCGGCGAGCTCGGGGCCGGCTCCGCGGAGGGCGTGCCCGGCGACCTCGCCGACCCGGCGCTCGCGGACCGGCTGGTGGCGGCGGCGTTGTCGCGGTTCGGCCGCCTCGACGGCGCGCTCGTCTCCGTCGGCGGCCCGCCCGGCGGCGGCGTCCTGGACGTGACGGACGAGCAGTGGCGAGCGGCGTTCGACGCGATCTTCGTCGGGGCGGTGCGGGTCGCGCGGACGGTCGCGGCCGTGTGTGGCGAGGGCGGCGCGGTCGGGCTGGTGCTCAGCACGTCGGTGAAGGCGCCGATCGGCGGCCTCGCCGTCTCCAACGGCCTCCGCCCCGGCCTGGCGATGGTCGCGAAGACGCTCGCCGACGAGGTCGGGCCGCGCGGCGTGCGGGTGCTCGGGCTGCTGCCGGGGCGTGTCGCCACCGATCGGGTCGCCGAGCTGGACGCGGCGACCGGCGACCCGGACGCGGCGCGCGAACGCGCCGCCGCCGGCATCCCGCTGCGGCGTTACGGCGAGCCGGCGGAGTTCGGCCGGGTGGCGGCGTTCCTGCTGTCCCCCGCCGCCTCGTACATCACGGGCTGCGTCGTCCCCGTCGACGGCGGCGCCACCCGCGCGCTGTGATCGGCGCGGCCGGCACGGCACCTACTCGCGCTGGACGGCCAGCTCGGCACCGCACTCCGGGCACCAACCCCACTGCGAGGTGATGTGCAGTCCGCACCGCGAACAGCGAAGCGGTTCCGGCGTGATGCGGTGCTCCGTGCCGCACATCGGGCAGACGTTCCAGGCGGTCGCCATGACCGACTCGCATTGGTTGCAGCAGTACCAGGCGGACTCGTACATAGGAGCAGGCTAGGCCGCTCGCGTTGGATAAGTCCTACGCGGCCTGGCGCTCGAACTGCGTGCGGTACAGCTCGGCGTAGAGGCCGCCGGCGGCGAGCAGGTCGTCGTGGCGGCCCTGCTCCACGATGCGGCCGCCGTCGACCACGAGGATGAGGTCGGCCTCGCGGATCGTGGACAGCCGGTGCGCGATGACGAGCGACGTCCGGCCGGCGAGCGCGGACTTCAGCGCCTGCTGCACGGCCAGCTCGGACTCCGAGTCGAGGTGGGCGGTGGCCTCGTCCAGGATGACGATGCCGGGCGCCTTGAGCAGCAGCCGGGCGATCGCGAGCCGCTGCTTCTCGCCGCCGGAGAGGCGGTAGCCGCGGTCACCGACGACGGTGTCGAGACCGTCCGGCAGCGACGACACGAGGTCCCAGATCTGCGCGGCGCGGCACGCCTCGACCAGCTCGTCCGCCGTCGCCTCGGGCCGGGCGTAGAGCAGGTTGGCGCGGATGGTGTCGTGGAACATGTGCGCGTCCTGCGTCACGACGCCGATCGCGTCGCGCAGCGACTGCAACGTCACGTCCCGCACGTCCTGCCCGCCGATGCGGACGCTGCCCGCCTGCACGTCGTACATGCGCGTCGGCAGCATCGAGATGGTGGTCTTCCCGGCGCCGGACGGGCCGACGAGCGCGACCAGCGCACCGGCCGGCGCGGTGAACGACACGTCGAACAGCACCTGCTGCGACGGCGCCGAGTCGAGCACCGCGACCGACTCCAACGACGCGAGCGAGACCTCGGCGGCGGTCGGGTACCGGAAGTCCACGTGCTCGAACTCGATCGAGGCGGCGGCGTTGGGCAGCAGCGCCGCGTCCGGCCGCTCGGAGATCATCGGCGGCAGGTCGAGGATCTCGAACACCCGCTCGAACGACACGAGCGCGCTCATGACGTCGACCCGGATGTTCGACAGGGAGGTGAGCGGCCCGTAGAGCTGGTTGAGGAGCTGCGCGAGCGCGACGACGGTGCCGACCGTGAGCGTGCCCTGCGCCGCGAACCGCCCGCCGAGGCCGTAGACGACGGCCTGCGCGAGGCCGGCGACGAGCGTCAGCGCGACGAAGAACGTCCGGCTGAACATCGCCGACAGGATGCCGATGTCGCGCACCCGCCCGGCCCGCGCGGAGAACTCGCTCGCCTCCTCGTCGGGGCGGCCGAACAGCTTCACCAGCAGCGCGCCCGCGACGTTGAACCGCTCGGTCATCGTGGTGTTCATCGACGCGTTGAGCTGCATGCCCTCGCGGGTGATGGCCTGGAGCCGGGCGCCGACGCGCCGCGCTGGGAGGATGAACACCGGCACGAGCACGAGCGACAGCACGGTGATCTGCCACGACAGCCGCAGCATCACGGCGACCGTCGCGACGAGCAGGATGACGTTGGAGACGATGCCGGACAGCGTCGACGTGAATGCCTGCTGCGCGCCGATGACGTCGTTGTTGAGGCGGCTGACCAGCGCGCCCGTCTGCGTCCGGGTGAAGAACGCGACCGGCATCCGCTGGACGTGGTCGTAGACGCGCGAGCGCAGGTCGAAGATGAGGCCCTCGCCGATGCGCGAGGAGTACCACCGGTTGGCGAGCGACAGCCCGCTGTCGAAGATCACCAGCCCGGCGTAGACCAGGAAGATGGTCCACACCAGGCCGAGGTCGTGGTGCGGGATCGCGTCG